>NZ_JACJTV010000028.1 GCF_014698845.1 Coleofasciculus sp. FACHB-1120
GCTTACTATATACTTTTTACTCATTGGACAGCTCGGTGGTAGTTGGTTAAGACTTTTACCTTAAATACTACCCAATTTATACCCATCGATTTGCCCTTGACAGGCTAGTAGAGCGATCGCAGTGCCTTAAGAATCCGCAGACATAAATGGGGATCGTATTGATGGTTACACTTGTCGAGCGCCTGTTCCAAGTTTTGAATCGCGGCGGCAGCTTGCCGCTGTCCCAAATGTTTCTGAGACTGTGCTAGCAGCAACAAATATAAGCTTTCATACTGAGCTTGAGGAATGGAGACAGAAGTAGTCTGAAACGTTTCTTCCGCTAGCGTCGAAAGTGCCAAATTCGCTTGCTGATACGCTTCTATCCAGTTGGACTGGTTCAGCGCCACTTCCGCCAAAAAGCCAAAATCTTGAGCCTGCTGGAGGTTTGCATCATAAGTTTGATGCAGGATCAAAGCTTTTTCTGCCAACTCCTGCAAATCCGCCCATGCTTCTAAACGCCGCAGCACTTCACACAGGAAGGAAATAAACTTAGCAACCAGTTCTGGACGTTGAGCTTCTTCAAAAACCTCAATACACTGCTGAAAATAGTCTCTGGCTTGCTTCCAGTGCTGGCGGCTCATTTCCGGTCGCAAGTTAGCCAAACGGGTATAGCATTGCCCCAAGTGAAACAGCAGCAAACCCACTTTTAGAACTGAGTGCTGAGGACTGACGACACACAGGGAATCCGAAAGTATGATGCTTATCTCTTGGCTCTCATTTCTGATATTTTCCTCAGTCCGTACTTCGTGGCGCTTTGCTAACAGTTCTGAGTCTTCAGTCCTGAAATAAGCCAGACTTCGTTGATAATGGGCAATGCTTGACTGGATTTGATCGGTGGTGTAGTCATTGCGTCCCCGCACAAATTCCAAGCTTGCCTGTAGTTGAGGGTCCAATTGTTGCCCGCGACGGCGCAAATCTGTTAAAGCTGACTCCAGTTCCAGGCGATGCTGAGAACCAACCGCCAAATCCAGGGCGGAATGGTGCGACCACTCTAAATTGCTAGAATCTAGTTCTCTGGCAAATAGAGAGTCTGCTTTCTGCCGCAATAATTCGATTAACTCCTCCCCTGACATCACAAATCGGATCGAAGAAGCTGCCCAGCTCTTGAAATCTGGCGCAAATCGAATCAGCTTTTGTAGCACCGCGTCGGAGATCCACAAGACGAGGGGAAAAGGAAACTGAGCGCGAAACTCATCACGCACTTGGTTGGTGGAGGTTAGCAGTTGATCGAGAGCAACCACCGACTCCAGCCCTAAGATCATCGCAGCGGACAATATTTCTGTTTGCCGGTACGAATCCCCTTGTTCTTCTAGCGCTTCCAAAATCGGGTTGTAGAGCGTCTTGACCGAATCTGCTAATATCACCTCGCGCAGCGGAAACGGATTTTGTTCCCGTACTTGCTGCACCATTCGCTGTTGCAACAAGGCATAGTTGCAGCGCACCAGAATTAGCGAGAATTGCCCCTGAGAAAGGGCGATCGCTCTCAAGAGAGTCCTTAATGAGCGTTGATTGTATGCAGCTGCCTCTTCTGGTCGGCTCAGATCGGTCATTACTTTTACGTTTGGCCTGCGCGTTCGATGGAGAACATTTCTCTGCCAATGGTTTAGCAGTAGTGGTATTAAAAAAACGAATAGGCACAAATACTATTTTGAATTTGCTGAAGCAGCTCTGAAGCTGCTTCGTTTTGTCATTGACCAATAATCACCGGGACTATCGTCAGCCATCTTTTTAAATGAGTTTTGTAATTACCAGAAAATCGTTGATTAAAAAGAGCCACTCCCCTCATTCCTGTCAAAATGCTGCTTCCATAGGCGATTTAAGCCAAGAGGCTGGCAAATAATCTAGATTTGGGAACTCTCTGGAACTGAGTACTCAGCAGAAATTTTCGGCATTGCTCTCAGTATTGGCGTCAACAAAGAGTTTGCGAACCAGCCGGGTTCGCAAGTTCCTCTTCTAAGAGAGGTTCTTGACGACTGTTTCGGCAGCTCACCTTTTATTATGTCGTTACCAGAGAATAAATGATTTGCCTGACAAAAGAAAATAGTAACTGTCTTTGCGAGGACTAGACTCTAACCGCTGCTGATCCAATCCAGTTTCTTTGATCCGGGGTAGGCATCTACTCATCCGGAAACTTTCGCTGAGATTTAGGGAAAAGTTTCACGCAAAAGGATTCCTTGCTCAATCAAGGCAAAAAACCTCTACGGTCATTCTTCTAAAGCCATACCAGTCTGTGACTAGAGAAGACAAGTTGGGAGCCAGGGAACAATGGCGATTTGGTATTTTACCTCGAAAACTGCTCCTCGGACTGCCTTGCCCAAAAAAATCTCCAAGTCTCACTCAGTAGGTTGGAGACTTGGAGAAAATCAGTGCGAATAGAATAACAGATGCGAGAAAGCGCGATCGCCGATAAAAGAAACTGGATTCACCCTATTTCCCGCATCAGCAACTCGATTAAAGTTTTGCTTCCAAAGACTTCAGAAACTCTGTATTAACACCCGACTCGCGGGTAAGGGCGATTTTCCCGGTACGAGCAATTTCACGCAAACCAAATTTATTCAGCACTTGCACAATCGCCACCAATTTACCTGGATCTCCTACTACTTCTAAGGTAAGCGCATCCTCTGCGATGTCTACTACCCTAGCGCGGAAAACTTGAGCCAGTTCAATTACTTCCGAGCGATTGGAGGTGGTAGCATTCACCTTCAGCAGCATCAGCTCTCGTTCTACACACGGAGTATCCGTTATATCCTGAACTTTAAGGACATTCACCAGCTTGTAGAGCTGCTTGGTGAGTTGCTCGATCACCCGGTCATCTCCCGGCACGACCATTGTAATTCGGGAGATTCCGAGCTGCTCAGCAGGCCCAACAGCAAGGCTTTCAATATTAAATCCTCGACGGGCAAACAAACCGGCAATCCGGGTCAGGACTCCAGCTTCATCTTCAACCAAAACTGAAAGGGTGTGTTTCATTTTATACAAAACAAGCGGAGGCGCAATGTTGCTTTGCAACACGCTAATCGATATTTTGCTTCCCGACAAGAAGCTAGTTGAGTTGTAAACAGTACATTCGCAAAGACCTACTGCCTACACCCTATGCCGAAGGCAATGTTGACAGAAGTTCTGTCAGCATTACTGAATCTTAATGTTACTGTATAGCGCCCCTTGGCTACAAAAAATGGTTATCTCTATATTTAGATTTAGCCCATCTTTAGTGCCCGGAGAACCTGAAATCTTTTCTTTGATAGATGTCTTGATTTGAAAATCTCCTAATAATGGTGTAGTTCAGCTTAATCTGGAGCAAAAATACCTATGGGTTGGTTAAAAAGACTTTTTGGCATGGAAAAGCCGCAAAATGCACAAACCAGTGCGGTACCAGCACCGACAGCTCAAGCTCCTGCCTCAACCGGCACCGCAAGTAGTAGCGAGACGATTCCCCCAGAGCGAGTGGGATTAACTGGGGAATATGATCAAAGCGGACTTGCCAAGCGGGTTGCTCTCGCTTTCGATCAAGATCCAAATTTGGATGATATCAATACGCTCTATGTAGCCCAAACTGGCGGCACAGTTGTGCTAAAAGGACAAGTTCCTAGTCAGCAAATCCTTAATCAAATGGTCTCGGTCGCTCGGAGTGTAGAGGGTGCCACGGGTGTCGAAACCGATCAAGTCACTATTGGATAGAAGTGAGACGCTTAGATAGTTAGACGCCAGGGTGAACATTCGTAGGGTGGGGGCTGCCCACCCTACTTGACGCAAAGCTAATCACTCACGGCTAACTGTTTTTGGGGTGTAGCAGAGCTATTTGCCTTGTCTTCAGCCATTGTTTCGAGCCAGTTGAGGATAATCTGGTTGACTTCATCGGGACATTCGTCATGGGGACAGTGACCGGCATCTAGCTCAACCAAATGCAGCTTCGGGTTGATATCCCTGAACCGAGCCAGTACGCTCAAAGGAATCATTTTATCTTGCCGACCCCAAATCAAGAGCATGGGGGTGTTTAAGTTTGGCAGTAAGGTTTTGACATTGGGGCTAAATTTAGCACTGGTCATCGCTTTGAGGATGGCACCGAATGCTGCTGCCGAACCCCGATCTTGCGCGGGGCCTGCCAAAATATCTACCAGTTCGTCGGTGACAGCATTTGGGTTAGCATAAGCGATCGCTGCCCACTTGCGAACAAAGGACGGACGCCTGACTAGATAAAACACGTTCTGGAGTATCACGGGCGAAGCGACAACGCCTTTTATCGCTGCCACAACGGGTCGTAGCCAGGTAGGAATCGCCTCCTCCTCTATGGAGGGATCGGGCAAGCTCATCATCACAAAGCCTTTCACCATCTCTGGATGCGCTGCTGCTACTGCTAGACACACGAGCGATCCAATCGAATTTCCAACTAAGACTACCGGCTGCTGAATGAAAGTGCGCCAGAAATCATAAACTTGCTCTACCCACAGATCAATTTTGTAGTCTGCCTGCGCCTTTCGAGATGCCCCAAAGCCCAGCATGTCCAGAGCATAAACCGTATGGGACTGACCGAGTACCGCTAGATTGTGTCGCCAGTGTCCAATGGAAGTCCCAAATCCATGCAGCAGCAACACGGGAGTCGTCTTTTGTGTCGGTTGAGACGCCCGGATGTATGTATAGCGAGTTTGCCAGCCTCGCCAAACCCAGTCTCGTTGACTGCCAATTCGATGCTGCCAATGCTGGGTCACGATCGCTTTTGCCTCAAATTAATAAGTTTTACAAAGCTTGTATTTGTCTGTTCACTTCCATTTTAGTAGTTTGCTGCTAGAGAGTGTCTCATCAGGTTGATTGGAAGTTAAGTTAACAAACCCAGACAAAACCCGTACTGGATGGCAATCAAAAAAGTACTTAACCTATTGATACCAGACTGACACTGCTTGAGGAAATTGAGAATCCGCAGCCGGTTGAGGGGACTTTGCGCGCTCGCTTTTTGGAAGTTACATGAACAACTATAGACAGAAACTCTCCCATACTCAGTAGAATGGCAAGTACAAGTTTGAAAAACTTGGTTTCATTGGGAATGAAATTGAGGACGCCAGGGACAAGCCTGTAGCCCTAGTGCGATCGCTCAAATCTCAGTAACCCACTGCTATCAAAATTAACCTTATCAACTAACCGAGCAAACATAACCCTAATGCCTGTGATTGAGAAAAGACGCACTCGCGATCTACCCCAAATTAACGAACGTATTCGCTTTCCCCAAATTCGCGTCATTGACACCGATGGCACGCAGCTGGGAATTATGACGCCAAACGAGGCTATCCGCATCGCCGAAGAAAAAGAGTTGGATCTTGTCCTGCTCAGCGATAAAGCCGAACCGCCCGTTTGCCGAATTATGAACTACGGCAAATATAAATTTGAACAGGAGAAAAAAGCGCGGGAAGCCCGGAAAAATCAGCATACTGCTGATGTCAAGGAAGTGAAGATGCGCTACAAGATTGAAGAGCATGACTATCAAGTGCGTGTCAATCAAGCCGAGCGCTTTCTGAAGTCGGGAGATAAAGTCAAAGCTACGATTACGTTCCGAGGTCGCGAAATTCAACACAGCGATTTAGCCGAGGACTTGCTCAAGCGGATGGCGACGGATTTACAGGAACTAGCGGAAGTGCAGCAAGCTCCCAAAAAAGAAGGTCGCAACATGATGATGCTGCTGTCTCCGAAAAAATAGCTCAGTCGTCGGCGGTCAGTAGTCAGTTAGTCAGTGGTCAGTGGTGTGGGGAAGACTAGGCGTCGCCCGAACAGTGGTCAGTGGCAAAAAAGAAGCAACTGACCACTGACTACTGACAACAGACAAAATAGCAATGAAACTGAACAATCGTGCTTGGTCTTGGTCAGATTGGGGTCGGGGATTACTCCAGTGGGTCAATCTTCGTCCAGAAGAAGGAGAGCGAACACTATTCATGTTCGTTTTCTACACCACAACTTCCATAGGAATCATCTGGGCAGAAGCCAGCACTGTCGCCCTCTTTCTGAAAGAGTATGGCGCAGAGCAATTGCCCCTGTTCTATATCCTCTCGGCGGGTATCGGTTCAAGCCTGGGCTTTGTCTACTCTTGGATGCAAAAGATTTTGCCTTTGCGCTGGGTCGTTGTCCTAGTAGCCTCCCTTGCAGTCATCCCCCTGGTACTATTTCGCCTGGGATTAGATATTGTCTATTTGGCTGGCGTCACCGTCTTTCTGATGCGGTTGTGGGTGGAAGCGATTAACGTCCTCAATGACCTCAACACTTCCATTACTGCTAATCAACTTTTCAATATCCGGGAAATTAAGCGCACCTATCCCCTCATTAGTAGTGGCATCCTCGTCGCAGATGTCATCAGTGGCTTTTCCCTCCCGCTAATCCTCGCCACCGTCGGACTTCATAACGTTTCCCTAGTTGCTGTTGTGATGATGGGGTTGGGAGCCTGTAGCCTTTTTTATCTCACACAGCAGTATCAGCAAGCCTTCCCGGATTCTCCCGTCAGATCCAGCTTAAATCAAGAAACCGATTTCACCTCTAGGCGTCTGAGAGGTCCCTTACAGCGTTACGTCATCCCCTTATTTGGCTTCTTTATCATCGGGCAGATTCTCTTCTTGTTGATCGATTTTCAGTATCTCAGTCAATTAGAACTGAACTTTGATAGCAAAGAAATTGCCAGCTTCCTCGGTTTGTTTAGCGGCATTGTAGGTTTATGCGAACTGGCAACCCAGTGGTTTATCTCCAGTCGAGCTATCGAACGGCTGGGGGTATTTGTTGCTGCTATGTTGTTACCTGCGGCAATTATTATCCTTAGCTTGGTTTCCCTCACCGGGATTACAGGCTTTTTTCTGGGTCTGATCTTCCTCAAATTTATAGACGAACTGCTGCGCTATACCCTCATGGCTGCCTTGGGGCCGGTTCTATTCCAACCACTCCCGGATAACATTCGCAGCTCAGTCATGGCTCAGGTGCGCGGCATTGCCGAATCCCTCTCCACAGGATTTACGGGAGCGGGAATTTTAGGCATCATCAGCCTATTAGCCTTTGCCTTTCAAAACCTGTCGCCGGACTCGCTGCGATATCTCCAGAGTTGGGTGTTTGTCGCCGTTATTATTGTTTTTGCCCTCCTGTGGCTGTTAATCGTTTTCCTGCTCCGGTCAACCTATGTCGGCTTACTGGTTCAGAGCGCCCAAGGAGAACGGCTAAGCGTCTCTGATGTCGATCTGCGAGTCCTCAAGCGTGCGGTCGTCGAAACTTTGGAAAAACCGGGTACCGAACCCGATAAACGCTCTTGCATCGAACTCCTGTGCCAAATCGACCTAGAAGATGTGGGCGAAATCCTTGCCCCACTCCTGACTCACCTCACCCCAGCCTTGCAGCGCCAGAGCCTAGAAGCAATGCTGCTGACGCCGAATCCTACTTATTTAGATCAAGTTCAGGAGCTGATTGCCGAAAAACCGAACCCAGAAGTTCTGGCTGTCGCCCTGCGCTATGTTTGGCTAACTCAGGAAACTCCGGATATTAGCCAGTTACAGCCCTACCTTCGTCCCAATGTAGACCCGGTAGTGCGTGGAACCGCCGCCGCCCTCATCTTGCGCCGGGGCACCCCGACGGAGAAAGCGGAAGCGACCAATACCTTGCGTCGGATGCTGACTCATCAACGGGAACGAGAACGAGTCATGGGTTGTCGAGCGCTGGGAGAAGCAGATTATTTGCAAGCGCTGCGACTTTATATTCCCAGCTTGTTGCAAGATGAGTCTTTGCGCGTGCGCTGCGCCTTGCTAGAGGTGATTTCTTCAACCCACTTACACGAATACTATCCGGCGCTGATTCGAGGGCTTTACTACAAGTCCACCCGCGAAGCGGCTCTAGGGGCGATCGTGCGGTTAAAAGATGAAGCGATTCCAATGCTGGTCGAGTTGGCACAGGATATCCACAAGCCAGACTTGATCAGGCTTCAAGCTTGGAGCGCTATGGGTCAAATTGGCACGCCGGAAGCCCTTAATCAGTTGGTTGCTCATCTAAAAATCGGCTGGGGGACTACACGACGCAATATCCTCCGAATTCTGCTCAAAATGCCCCACGAAACTGGAATAGACGGGGTTCTCGACCGATTAGGTCGCAGCGGCGTTGAAATGTTAATCGAGCAGGAAATGCTGTTTATCGGACAGTTGTATGCTGCTTTGGTAGATTTGTCAGCGGATGAGCCAATTGAATCTTTGTTCGCCTCAACACTAGAGGCGAAGCAATCAGCACTCTCATTGCTACGACGGGCACTTCTGGAAGAGCAGTCGGATGTGATCGAGCGGTGTTTCTTGCTGATGAAGTTTCTTTATCCGGCTAGCTCAATTCAAGCCGCAGCGTTTAATCTCCAATCTGATTCGCCTTCCAATATCGCGCTGGGGTTGGAAATTTTGGATAATACTCTAGATATTGCCAAGAAGCGATCGCTTGTGGGAATTCTCGACCGGCGACCGGAGAAAGAAAAACTGCAAAACTTGGTGGAGATGTTTCCCTATCAACCGATGATTCAGAGCGATCGCCTGCGTCGGTTGCTGGATTTACGTCATTTTCTGTCAGACTGGCCTTTAGCTTGTTGTTTTCATGCAGCACGTCAAGCGAAATGGAGCCTGACGCCGGAACAGACGCTGGTGTGTCTGCGCCATCCGACCGGCTTTGTCCGGGAAGCGGTTCTGGCTTATTTGAGAGCCGCTGCACCTCGCGCTTTGCAGGAAATGTTGCCCGTTCTGAAAAATGACCGCGATCGCCTTGTCGCCGCCCAAGTTCAGCAGATGATGGCAGAACTGGGACAATAGAGGAGCTAGGGACTCTGGACTCTGGATAATTACTCTAAGGACGATGGGCTGCTCTAAAGTCTAAAGTCTAAAGTCCAAGGTCTAAAAGTCTAAAGTCTAAAGTCTAAAGTCCAAAGTCTAGAGTCTAGATTCCGATGTTAACCAGCGTTGAGCGCCTATTATTTGTCAGGGGCGTCCCGATTTTTCAGGAACTGCGGGATGATTTTCTGGTGCGGCTGGCTTCTGTGATGGATGAGCTATCCTTTCCAGCGCATCATACGATTTTTACCGAAGGGCAAGAAGGGCGATCGCTCTACATTGTCGTTTCCGGCAGGGTACGGGTTCATTTTGG
This sequence comes from Coleofasciculus sp. FACHB-1120, assembly GCF_014698845.1. Classification (NCBI taxonomy): domain Bacteria; kingdom Bacillati; phylum Cyanobacteriota; class Cyanophyceae; order Coleofasciculales; family Coleofasciculaceae; genus Coleofasciculus; species Coleofasciculus sp. FACHB-1120. The sequence goes on from NZ_JACJTV010000028.1 coordinate 9,163, forward strand.
CGGTCGGGATTTGGCGCACCTAGAACAGGGAGCCACCTTTGGGGAGATGTCGTTGTTTGATGCTGAGCCGCGTTCGGCTTCAATTACAACTTTGGAACCTTGTGAGTGTCTGATGCTAACGCAGTTGCAACTCTATGATGCGATTGATGAGACGCCAGGAATTGCGGTGAATATCATTCGTTTACTGTCCCGTCGCATCCGCGAATTGAACAATAAGATCAATGTTTATAAGGCGGAAAGTCAGGAAGCAGATTTAAGCAAGGCGGGGAATTTGGGAGGATGAACCGTGAAGCAAGAAGCAAAAGCCACGAGGAGACGCGATCTCATCCCTTAGCCAAATATCTCTGACACCCTAGCTACTTGCCTGTACAGGTTTCCAACTATCCAACGATTTCCGAATTGAGGTCAATTCATCCATATATTCATTCAGTTGGGCTTTTCGCTCCTTCAAAATTGCCACAATTTGACCGGGATGTGCTTCCTGCTTCTGGGGTTCGGTTGCCAAATGGTTAACTTCATTTTCTAATGTTTGAATTGGTTCATTTATTAGCGGCTCCAAACTTTGAGAATCTGCATTTTTGCGAAGACTCTCAGTTTCGATTTCCCAGTTTCTAATACTGGTATCCAGAGAATTTTCCATTGCTTTAGCAGCTTTATTCAGGTCTGTCAAGACTCCATTTAAAAGGTTCCAGCCTGAATTTTGAATAATCGTTTGCAGCACTATTTCTTGAATAACTGGAACTCCGCTATCTTTTAAAGCTTTCGGTGCAATTTCTATAGGTTGGGGAACTCTAAATTCACCTTCTTCAGTTTCTTCAATATAGTTCCCTAAAAACACTTGTACAAACTCTTTTGTATGACTGCTAGTTGCTGTGCTGCTTTGGATCAGTTTCGCTAAAAGTCCTTTTCTAGAACTTGCTGAGTAGATAATTGGATTAAGAAAACCTAAGAAAAGTAATTTTTGTTTCCAAGTTTCTATAAGCCTAGGAATATTTTTATCTGTATCTACATTCGGCTCAATTTCATTAACAACGAAAAAAACCTTACTTTGATTTACTGATAAAAACCTGCGATAATTATCTATTAATTTATTTAAAAAGCTGGAAACAGAATCAGTTTCCAAATCCCTATCGTTAAAAACAAACAAAATTACATCACTAATTCTCAAAGCTTCCAATATCATCTGTTTCCAATCTGTTATTGGAGGAAGTTCTATAGATTCCCGCTCATGTTCAACAGGCAGATCGGTCAGGGTAAAGCCAGCCAGAGACGAAAGCGTGCTAATTGCTTCAATCGGATGTTCTATCTCAAAACGGATAGTATTATCAAGATTATGATGATTCTGAATATCGTGGATACGCTCTAGGAATTTTTGGGCAATTTCGACTGCATCACCAGAGGCGATCGCAACAGGTTGCCGATTTCCTTCTCGATACTCCAGAAATCTCGGCACCTGTCCAGAGTCAATATGCCGGATATCTGTACGGTAGTCAGTACTCGCTTCGGCTTCACTCGGTAAAATATCTGCGCCCATTAAGGCATTGAAAAAGGTGTTTTTGCCTGCATTCAGAGGAGCAATAACTGCAACTTGATACTTCTGCTCTTTTAAAGCGTATAGCGCTTTGGTAATATCATTTTCAATGCGTTGTAACGCCTTGGTATCCTCTCCTTCCCCTTCGCGTGTCGCTCGAATCTCTTGAAGGGACTGTAAGAGTAGCCTGCCTGTGATATAGATGCTGTCGTGTGCTGCTTGAAACTGTTCAGAAGACATAGCGATCGTCCGCCGAAAGGGGCTAGCGTAAGTTAGCTAAAGCTTACATCAGGTGAACGCAGAAGAAACAAGTAAGAGTGACAGTTGCGATAGCGAAACGCTGAGTGTCACGCAGGCTACTAGACGCTCAAGCATTGCAGGCACCAGTAGCGATCGCGTACAGGTCTTTGGGCATGAAAACAGCGAAGCGCGGCTAACGCCTCGCGCCAACCTGTCGGTTCGCATCCGTCCACCCATCGTTTTTACGTCGTGCTTGACTCCTTCCCCGCTTGGGAAAAATCAAAACAATGCTTTAGAAATCGAGCCGGAATCTCCGGACAGCCGCCAAAATGAAGATGGACATAAGAAGCATGAACGTGATGTACTGCCCACCCCTCGCGAGTAACGGGACTATTGGGATCGTACCCCCGAATTTGAAAGAGTGGCGCTTCCGGTTCCTCAGTTAAGTGGGAACGGTGAAACTCATGCCCCCAAACGCTTCCCCCAACCGGGAGGAGGGGACTTTCTTGCAGAGCGATCGCTTGCCGATACCCTAAACTCAGGCGCGAACTCATGGCGGCTGTAGTCGGTAAAACTCCTACCATTGGGAAAGAATTCCCCTCAAAATCCACAATTTTTTCAGACAAATACATTAAACCGCCACACTCGGCATAAGTGGGCATTCCCGCCAAAATTGCCTTCCGCACTGCATCACGAGTCGCAGTATTTTCAGCCAAGTTTTGGGCAAAAACTTCCGGGAAACCCCCCCCAAAATATAATCCTTGGATGCCTTCTGGTAAGCTTTTATCCGTCAGCGGACTCCAAAAAACCAATTCTGCTCCCAAGGATGCGAGTATATCTAGATTGTCCTGGTAATAGAAGCTAAAAGCGCGATCGCGGGCAACCGCAATTCTTAAGGAATCGAGGATATACCCCGAAGGCGGGGGTGAAGGATGAATAATTTCTATATGTTGCCTTGGTTCCACCTTGAGAAGCGGCAAAAGCTGTTCCCACTCAAAACAACTGTCTCCTAAATCCGCAAGCCGATCGATTAAAGCGTCCATCTCAGAAAGCTCTGCGGTGGGCACCAAGCCCAGATGTCGGTCGGGAATATGAATATTATCTTGTCGCCGCAAAATGCCTAGAACGGGCAACTGCAAGGGTTCTAGAGCATCTTTGAGAAGTTGCAGGTGGCGATCGCTACCCACGCGATTTAGCACTACTCCAGCAATCTTGATTCTAGAGTCAAAAGAACGATAGCCATGAGCGAGCGCTGCCACCGAACCAGACAACCGGCTGCAATCTAACACCAACAGCACGGGTAAATCCAAAAGTCGCGCAATATGAGCCGTACTGCCGAAGTCAGTGCTAAGGACAGAATCTTCCGTTTCTTGCTCAATATTTAACTTTTCATTCTTAACTCTCTTGACTCCATCAAATAGGCCCATTACCCCTTCCACTAGGGCATAGTCGTTCCCGTAACGATGAGCCAGAAAAGACTGCTGCACGTAAGTTTCAGAGGTCAAAACCGGGTCTAAATTCCGGCAGGCATGACCAGTCACGTACCCATGAAACATCGGATCGATGTAATCTGGGCCAACTTTAAAAGATTGAACCTTGTGACCCCGACGACATAAAGACGACAGCAGGGCAAGCGTGACCGTTGTCTTGCCTACCCCGCTGCGTTCTCCGGCGATCGCTAATGCCATATTTACTCATTGCTTGTTGTTCATCGTTCATCTATGTTGCGATAAACAGTTGCTATGAACAATGAACAATTCGCGATTAGCTATTCGCGATCGCTAATTTCAGAATTGCTGTCGTGATCGCCATACTTTCTACGTAAAGCATATCCCGGCTCCAGCGCCGTAACTGCTGACTTAACAAGAACTCAGCTTTTTGGTCAGACATCGGCGTTACCTGTTGAATCCGGCAAGCTTGGGCACCACCCCCTGCCTCCATCCGCATACAACCTGTCGTTTCGGAACACAAAACCGTACAACAGTCTGCATCCAGATTCGTCGAACTCAGACGTAGCGCAATCAAGTCACCTGGTATATCGCCCCAGTCAGCAGTGGGAATCCCCGCCAACTCCGCTTCTACTGTCCGCTGATCGGGAGTAGTGAATTGAATACGCTTGATGTCATAATCACCACCTTCTTGTGTATAAGACACCGGGTGCCACTGCAACCGGCTCCCCAGCCAACCGATAAACATCAAGGCTTGGTCGGGATTGCCCTTTTCATAATTAATCGTCACCTTATCCACTTCCTTGAGAGCCTCGCGGCGCTCTGGTGGATCGAAAGCCTCAGCGGTTAATTCTTGCCAGGGAGCAAGCCGACGCCAATTGAGGTCAGCAACCGGAACGCCTTGTTCCAAAAGGGTTTGTACCCGCAGTAAATCGTCCTCTGGTTCGTTGAAAACACAAGAGTCAACGATGACCGAATTACAGACTGCTGCCAGCCGCTTGAACAAACCATCATTGGGATCGGGCGTCCCCTTCCACCAGAGAAACTTAGGCAGACCACCGATTAGCAGCCCACTTACAATTCCACCGATGCGTTCCAAAGCTTCTGCGGTGCCTTGCAGAGTGATGTATTCGCAGCAGATCAGCGTATTATGACTTTGCTTTTGAATCGGGCAATAGGCTGAGACTTGGGCAGTCACGCCTTCATCTTCCCCAGAGACGGGACACAGGGCAATGATGCGACAGGGGTTAGCGGCAGCGATCGCATCTGCGATTCTAAAGCTATCTGAGGAAGACTGCTGACCATTACTGGCATCTGCCTCTTTTGTATTGCCGGCGGAGCGTTTCTTAGCTTGTTCAACTCGCAGTCGGTCAAGGATTCCGGCATCTGTCTTGCCCGTTATTGGCAACCCATAAGCCTTCTGAGCCGCCTTAATCGCCGCCTCCGTCAGCGGGCCATCAATGCCATCGATCGGGCCTTTGTAAAATCCTAAGGCTGCCAACAGCTGCTGAGTTTCCTCCGGTTCGTAAACCACAAAAGTAAACGTGGTTGCTCGTGTCGCAGAAGGAGACTCGCCATTGCCATTGTCGCTATTGTAGCTTTGCCAAATTTGATGCAGTTCTGCCTCAATTTCTGTCATTGAGACATCTTTCGGCGGTTGTATTGAAACAATCGGAAGAGATTGTGTTGCCATATTCAGTGATTGAGGAAAAGGTAATTGGTAAAAAGGTAATTGGTAATTGGTAAAAAGGTAATTGGTAAAAAGTTTTAAGTTGTAGAGACGCGATTTATTGCGTCTGAGTTTTGAATGGAAGAGTTTCTTCTAACTTCAAACTCAATACTTACAACTCTGATTACCCATTACCGATTACCCATAACCCAACTACAATCTGCGCCAGCGGCGTCCATCTTGATTAATCAGGAATTCTGCTTCCTCTGGCTCCCAGGTTCCCGCTTCATACTGGGGAACCGATGTTGGGTCAGTGTTCGCTTCCCAAGCGTTTAATGCCGGTGTCACAACACGCCACGCTTCTTCTACTTCATCAGCTCTCGTGAACAAAGTTTGGTCGCCTAGCATACAGTCGATTAACAGCCGGTCATATGCATCGGACGTTGCCATCCCAAACGAGGAACCATAGCTAAAGTCCATATCTACTGACCGCGTCCGCAGTTCTGTTCCCGGCATTTTGGCTTCAAAACGCAGAGAAATCCCTTCATTCGGCTGAATCCGCATCGTCAGCACATTCGGACTGGCTTGCTGGGCGGCAGATTGAAAGATTAAGAAAGGAACTTCGCGGAAGTGGATGGAAATCTCGCTGACCTTCTTGGGTAGACGCTTGCCGGTTCGCATATAGAAAGGAACTCCTTGCCAGCGCCAGTTATCAATTAGCAGCTTCATCGCTACATAAGTTGGCGTCGTGGAGTTGGGATTGACCCCTGGTTCTTCTCGATATCCAGGCACCGGCTTACCCTTCATCCACCCAGCGGAGTATTGACCCCTAACCGCTGACAACTCCAGGTTATGCACATCTGCCAGGTGAGTTGCTTGGAGAACCTTCATTTTTTCGGTGCGGATACTATCGGCATCTAGGGAATTGGGCGGTTCCATTGCCGTGAGGCAGAAAGTCTGCATCAGGTGGTTCTGCATCATATCCCGCAAGGCTCCGGAGCTTTCGTAGTAACCGGCACGGTCTTCGACGCCTACAGTTTCTGCCACCGTAATTTGAACGTGATCGACAAACTGCCGGTTCCAAATCGGCTCAAAAATTGCGTTAGCGAAACGGAAAACCAGGAGATTCTGAACCGTTTCTTTACCCAGATAGTGGTCGATGCGGTAAACCTGTTTTTCTTGGCAAACCTGCTGCACTACGCGGTTTAGGGCTTGGGCAGAGTTGAGATCCCGTCCAAAGGGTTTTTCAATCACCAGACGGGTTTTCAGTGGGTCATCAAGCATTCCCGCCGTACCCAATTGGCGAAGGGCTTCCGGGAAGAAATTGGGAGAAACGGAGAGGTAAAATACGCGGTTTCCTCGCGTTCCGCGCTGACCATCCAATTCTGCTAAGAAGGCTTTCAGCTTCTGGTAACTTTCGGGCTTGTCAATATCACCAGGGCAGTAATACAGACCTTGGGCGAAGTCTTGCCAGAGTTCTTCTGAGCCAATCCCATCGCTAAATTCTTCGATCCCCTCGCGCATCTGCTCCCGGAAGTAGTCGTGGCTCCACTCCCGACGCGCCACGCCGACAATGGTCATTTCCGATGGCAGGCGTCGTTGCAGCTTCATCTGATAGAGAGCTGGTACGAGTTTCCGTTGTGTCAAGTCTCCGGACGCCCCGAAAATTACCAAAATCTGCGGCTCTGGTATCCGTTCCTGCCGCAACCCAACACGTAAAGGATTTTCTAGCAGTGTGACCATAGAAGGATAGTTTTGAATTTTGAATTTTGAGTTTTGGATTTTGAGTTTTGAATTTTGAGTTTTAAATTTCTAGATGAATTGATAATTTTGAATTATCAGACCCCTTTGTTAACTTAAAACTCAGCACTCAAAACTCAAAACTTTTTTACGCAGGTTGCAGATGTTTGATTTTCTCTTCCAAAGATGCGGTTAGAGATTCAAAAGGCTTCACAAATTTCTCAATTCCTTCGACTAGCAATTCGTCCATCACTTCGTCTAGATTGATGTCGATGTCGGGGTCTTTGAGACTTGCGATCAGCTCATAGGCTTCTTCCACCCCAGTTTCAATGCGAGAGGCAACGTCGCAGTGGTCAGCGCAGGCTTCAATGGTATTCGGTGGCAAGGTGTTTACCGTGTCTGGGCCAACCAGCTCATCAACATACATTACATCGCTGTAGCTGGGGTCTTTGGTGCTGGTGCTTGCCCACAACAACCGCTGGACATTTGCACCTTTTTCTGCAAGCACTTTCCAGCGATCGCTGCTAACGATTTCTTTGTACTTCTGGTAGGCAATTTTGGCGTTAGCGATCGCTATTTTGCCCTTAATTGCGACAAGTTCTGCCTTTTTCTCGATTCTATCCACGCCTGCTTTCAGCATGGCATCAATACGAGCATCAATATTAATATCGATGCGGCTAAGGAAGAAACTCGCTACCGAGGAGATTCTGCTGATGTCTTTGCCTTCCGCTGCCCGCTTTTCTAAGCCGCGAATGTAAGCCCACGCTGTCTCAACGTAGCTCTCAACGGAGAATAGCAGCGTCACGTTGACGTTGATCCCCTCGGAGATGACTTGCTCAACGGCGGGCAAGCCTGCCGACGTGCCGGGAATCTTGATCATGACGTTATCTTTACCGATTTCTTGGTAATAACGTCGGGCTTCCTCAATCGTGGCTTGGGTATCGTGAGCGATGTTTGGCGGTACTTCAATGCTGACGTACCCATCCAAACCTTCAGAGGAGTCATAGACAGGGCGGAGGATATCGCAGGCATTGCGAATATCTTCAAACACCAGCGATTCGTAAATTTTCTCTACTGGCAATCCAGCTTTGATCCCGGCTTCAATGTCGGCGTCGTAGATCGCATTTCCCGCGATCGCTTTTTCAAAGATAGCTGGATTCGAGGTGATCCCGCAGATCCCCTTATTCTCAACCATATCTTTGAGTTCGCCGCTTTGAATCAAATCACGGGTCAAGTTATCCATCCAGATACTCTGACCGTATTGTTTGATCTCTAATAGATGATTGTTTGGCATATCTGTCATGTTTTGTCTCCTAACAATTGTCTTTGTAACGTCAGATCGAGAATGTTCCCGTTGAGCAGCTTGAAAGGCGAATGCGGGAATTTTTCAAGAAAGCAAAACCTTATTGAGGCACGCGCGAACGAGCGATCGCGTTTTTATCCTCATCCCATGCCCGTTTCTGAATGAAAGATTCCACCAAGGTGACATCTTCTTTACTGCCAATGAGCAAGGGCGATCGCGCATGAAGGGCATTTGGCACTACGTCCAAAATATCTTCAGTGCCCGTACTGGCTCGACCTCCGGCTTGCTCTATTAAAAAGGCTAAGGGAGCCGATTCATAAAGCAACCGCAATTTTCCTTCTGGTTTTTTCACAGTCCCGGGGTAAAGGAAAACACCTCCTTGGAAGAGAATCCGGTGAATATCTCCCACCAGCGCCCCGCCGTATCGAGCCGTATAGCCTTCCTGGCGGTGAACATGGCGGATATAGTCTCGCAAGGGTTCTTCCCACTGCCAGAAATTGCCCTCATTGACGCTGTAAATAGAACCGTGGTTGGGAATCTGAATGTTTTCACTCGAAAGGATAAATTCTCCTAGGCTGGGATCGAGGGTGAAAGCGTGAACCCCAGTCCCAATCGAATAAACCAGCATCGTGCTAGGCCCGTATAGCACATAACCTGCGGCGATTTGTTTGCGTCCATTTTGCAATAAATCGCCTCCGGTTTGATTCTCATCCGTTCCTTCTTGTTGGCGAATTGCGAAGATAGAACCGACGTTGATATTGATATCTACATTCGAGGAGCCATCAATCGGGTCATAGAGCAGGGTATAGCGCCCGATTGGGCAATTTTCGGGAATATAGTAAGGCTTCTCCATTTCCTCGGATGCCAAACGGCAGACTAAACCGCTTTGCTTAAATACCGAGATAAATACGTCATTGGCATAGACATCCATCTTTTTGACGGATTCCCCTTGCACATTCACATCACCCGTAAATCCCAGCACGCCTTCGAGTAATCCTGCCCTGCTGAGTCGTCGCGCAATCAACTTTGCCGCGAGGGCAATGCGATTCATAATCGCGCTCAAGTCCTGGGCATCTGCCGAAAAGCTGTGGAGTTGCTGCAAAACGTGACGAGATAGCGTTGTGCAGTCGCGATCCAGGGCTTGTTCCTGAACGACGAAAGGCTGTTCCACGTTGGACATAGTTTTCGTCCTCCCTTTCAATAAATGCTTTGTTATCAGGGCTGCTCTCATTGAGCTACTGCCCCAACATTATCAAGACCCGGTCGCCTTACCTTCTATCTTAGGGAGCCATTTCGCAGGATGGTGTTTAACTTTATATCAACTAAAGAAATAAAATCTTTAGACCCGCTTTATTGTCTAAAAGACAATGCTTAGGGTGAAATCAGATAATTACCGCTTGCAATACAAAAAAACCAGATGGGAGAACATAAACGGATTGGAATCCTGACCAGTGGGGGTGATTGTGCGGGGCTAAATGCTGTGATTCGGGCAGTTGTCCGCTGTGCGACTGGTAGCTACGGCTGGGAGGTGCTGGGGATTTGCCGGTCTACTCTGGGCTTAATGAGCAGTCCGCCAGAAGCAATCCAGCTGGAGTTTGATAAGGTTGACCACTTGCTCACGATGGGCGGTACAGTGCTGGGAACGACGAATAAAGGAAACCCGTTTGCGTTTCCAATGCCGGATGGAAGTTTGCGCGATCGCTCCGAAGATATTATTGAGGGCTACCATCAACTAGGTTTGTCAGCCTTAATTGGGGTTGGTGGGGACGGCAGTTTAGCGATTCTCCGAAAAATCGCTCAACAAGGCGGGATCAACTTAGTCGGAATTCCCAAAACCATTGATAACGATGTCGGTTGTACTGAGCGTTCTATCGGATTTGATACCGCCGTCAACATCGCCACCGAAGCCCTCGACCGATTGCACTTTACTGCGGCTAGTCACAATCGAGTCATGATCCTGGAAGTCATGGGGCGCGATGCCGGTCATATTGCCCTGAATGCGGGGATCGCCGGGGGAGCCAATGTGATCTTGATCCCAGAAATTCCTTACACCATTGAAAATGTCTGTCGCAAAATTCGGAATCGTCAAGCGATGGGAAAGAATTTCTCGATCGTCATTGTCTCAGAAGCGGTTTGCACGGCTGAAGGCAATCCAGTCAAGAATATGGATCGATTCGGGGAATGTCGATTAGGCGGAATTGGGCAGTACCTAGCAGAGGAAATTTCGATTGCCAGCGGTGCAGAAACCCGCGTGACTGTTTTAGGTCACGTTCAGCGAGGGGGGCTGCCTTCGCCTCTAGATCGATTACTGGCAACTGCCTTTGGGGTGGCGGCTGTCGATCTGATTGCTGCGGAAAAGTACGACCACGTTGTTACCTGGCAAAACCGCGAAATTGTCAGCGTGCCAATTGCTGAAGCGATTGGGCAATACAGAGCCGTTGATACTAACGATACTCTGGTCAAAACTGCCAGAGGTTTGGGGATTTGCCTAGGAGACTAAACAGCCAAAGTTCTGCGATCGCAGTGTAGAAATATTTAACAGAAGGGTCTGCGATCGCAAGGCTTGATGTTTCGCTCTGCGAGCTTAGAACCTGGACTGTAGTCATGCTTACTGAAAACTAGCACGGTTGTCCTTCTTAAGAGGATGTTTCAAACAACCGTGCTGATTTCGCCCTATCTCTGGTTAAAATCTGCTTCGTCTCGCACCACCGCGATCGTCCTCCTTGGGTCGTGCTTTATTCACTCTAAGCTGACGACCCATCCATTCAGCTCCATCTAATTCGGTGATGGCTGCATCTTCTTGGGCATCATCTGTCATTTCAACAAAGGCAAATCCGCGCATACGTCCCGTTTCGCGATCTGTCGGCAAGACAACTCGCTTCACTGCCCCGTACTCTGCAAAGACTGCTGTCAAATCTTCTTCGGTCGCTTGGTAAGACAGGTTTCCAACGTAAATGGTCATAGGGATCGATAAAGCTGAACGAGGAACTAAAGTTCAGAATCCCTAGATGGCTAGATGTAACCCTTGATGCCAGGTCAATACTTATTTACCACTGGTGAATTTTCATCAACCTAGCCCACAAATGTGGCTGCACGAGTCCCAAATCCGACCATTAATAGGACTGAACTTTTAGATTTCGTCCTATCATAGCCTAGTAATTTCCTTGTGGGAGGTCATCTAGGGTAACACTGATGGGTTTATCTCAATTATAGAAATCCCCTGACTTTTAACAGTGGCTCAGATAGCATTGTCCAACAGTAAATTTCAAAGATTAGGGAGGCTAAATTTCCCAGCAAAATCGGCTTGCCTGCTGCCAGCTTTCCAGCCGTCTTTATCTTTAGCCTCATTTAGCTTTTGGTGCCAAGTTAGTCAATCGAAATGGACTGGGGACCACTACCTTTACCGTTACCACTGCCGTTGGAAGAAACCGTCGGCGAGGGAGGCACACCAGCCTGTCCATCGAGCCAGGTTTTCACGGGGTCATCATTCAGGTTGATGCGAAGTAAGCCAGAAACCAATCCACCTAAAAAAGCACCTGGGTGCTGGGTGAATTCTTTAAAGAGCGGTGTTAGTTCATCGAGAAACATGGAAAGTCTCCTGTTGCGGCCTGATAGTAACTGATGTCTATCTGTCGATCCTAGCGTGTCTGATTGCGGGTATTGGCATGGGAAGAAGCGATCGCTTCTTCCCAACGACAACGTTTGCCCCTCTATCCAGACTTTTGCTCGGAGAATAAGCACTTATCCGAGTCGCACCCAGCGGGGCCTGCTTCCATTAAGTACCCTGAATCATAGCGGCTTAAGGCAGCATGAAAATTTTCGGTCTGGCGTCGCTTTTCGACTTCCTGGACTATCTGCTCATACTCCTCTTTGGCGATTGGCTCAAACGGCAAGCGCGGAAACGTCTGATGATCGTCGAAACGAGCCAGAAGCGCTGCTGAGATGTAACCTTGATCGTCTCGGATTGCTTCGTAAATCCGAGTGCCTAAGGCTTCGATTTCGTTCTCGCGCAACTCGATGGTGGCTGAGGTATTGTGACGCACAAAGAATTTTTGGACTTGCATATAAAAATCCATTTGCGCGATCGCGTTAAACTTGCCAATCTCGATTTGATCGGCTCCCGGTAAATCCGCCCAAGCGACAGCAACGGGGATTTCTACCAGCCATTCCGAGCATCTGGGATCGAAGGGATCGTTCAGGAGATTGCCGTTTTCATCTTTATCAGACTGAGACGGAATCACGTTGTAGCCGTACTCAATACACGCCAGAGCAACTGGGTCATTCTTTCTGAAGGTGATCCGACGCAGAAAACGTTGAGCTTTTGGCGGATGCCAGCCCGGTGAAGCGCCTGTCAGTAAGGATTTTGTCCCAGAAGGCTGAACGGTGGTGCAACGGTTGGGTCGTTTGATGCCGTGGCGATCGCAATATTCCCACACCACTTGATGCACTGTTTCCCGCCAGCGCGTTAGATATTCCTGCTCCTGTTTCTTAAAGTTTAGTCCCGCCTGTGTTTCCGGTCTCCCTTCTTCCCACCAGCGCAACCAATCCACACCAAAGGCATTCACAAAGAAATCAAATAATCCTGTGAAAGAAACTCCCACAATTGGATCGAGTTCTCGTGACTTGCGATAGCGTTCTTCGACAAATTCGTGATTGAGCAACGAGGCGACTGATAATGCTCCGGCTGTAAAAGCTTCCTCTTGTTCTTGATAGTTGTGCGGGTCAATTTGATTGAGATGAACTTCCGAAAGGTTGCAGTGGAAGTTTGAGCCGATGATTTCCGGTTTTGTTATCCACTATTTCTAGTGGTCTCGGACTATATCTTCACCTGGTCTAGGTGGAGGGCGCTATCTGACCATTATTGGTTTCCCGCAGGTCTAGTCTCTGAACCTTCTCCAGCTCTGGGGCTACCTGCCTTACATCTGGAGCTTGGCTGCTGATTACCTTGCACATTTTTGGTGTTTAGGCTTCCAGCAATTCACCCTCTGACTATCTAACCTGTTCCCAGGTTAGGCGGCAAAATCTAGGCTACCGCAAGGATTCAAACCAACACGAGCTAATCGATGCTCTATCTCATTAGGAGATAGGTCGGGGTAGTGTTCTCCTAACCACTGTTCAGCCTTCCCTTGACTATAAGCTTGCAGAAAATCAGTTTTCAGCTCAGGGGTTTCTAAGAGATCGCAGTTGGCTCTCGCTACTGCTTCTCCTGCCCATTGAATTGCGCCTTCACCGGAATAATGCTGTTGACGAACCGCTGCAAGGCATTCTTCTAGCGTTGGTTTGTGGTGAAAAACTCTAGTGTGATTTGCCATGCGAAGCGCATCTCGTTCTGGATCGATGCGCCAGTTGCCGTTTTCATCTTGCTGCCAAAGATTGCCTTTTGCGTTGGCAAAATTTTCATCATCGCTAGAACCTTGCCTCATTCCAGCTGAGCGCCTGACGTTTCCAGCAACCACGACAACAGCGGCTTCATCTATTAATAAACAGCACTCAACCGAATTCAGTTGCCTTCCGAGAGCTTTATTTAAAATTGACGCGCAGCGTTCATAAAGACCTGACAACTTCACCGGATTGGCAACGCCACCAAAGCCTTTGAGAGGTTCTCCGGCTGCTCGGACATCGCTGAGGTCAAGGAATACCTGTACGTCTGTTGTGAAGCGCTCATCGCTGGATAATTCCAGCAAGGTTTGATAAGACTTAACCCAGCCTTGGCGACTGTCTCCGACGTAAATTGTGACTTTTTCGCCCTCTACTTTCACTTCTGTCAGTTCGCGGCGCTGCAACGCAGGAGTAGAGCCAATCTCACCTTGTACCGTCACCACAAGGCGATTGCGAATTTGCGGCAGTTGATTAATGTATTTTGGTTCGAGAACGGCTCCGGTGCCACACCCCATCATTGCTAGATCCATCATCAGGCCAAAGGCACGCCAGTCTACTACATTGGTACTGGTGCAGTTGTAGGCTCCTGAGAAGTTTTCGGGTCTTTCAATCCACTCGCTGCCGCCTACCCACAGCCAACGTCCAGAGGCAAGAGCTTTCATCTGGCGCTGCATGCGATCGATCGTGTCAGCTTCTTCAGGGGTGAGCTTGCCAAGCTTCGTCAACGCCCTAATCGTGCGATCGCACACTTCATCCCAAGTCTCGCGCCCGGACTGGGTGCGACGGCTGTACGTCCTAAAAAATACAGGATTCGCAGCCGGTGCCGTTTCAGGAAACCGGCTCGTCTGGATTACTCGCTCAAGCTCTCGAACCATAGGTCAAGTCTGATTGGTTTTGGAAAAAATTCACAGATCACTTACTATACGCGATCGCAGATATGGGGTCAAAGCTTGAAAAATCGAGGAAATTGCGCTATCTGTGTGGCTTTCCAGATTAAATGGGTACAGTAAAATATCCCATTGAGCTGCTCAATTGGTCAAAGTCGTAATAGTTAAAAGCTCGTCAAAAGGCAAAAAGTAAGGGCGATTGTCAGTCGCCCTTTCCCGTCGTTTGAGATTACTGTCTTGGTTTCAATTACCTTTTTGAGAGGCGGTGCAAAAGTTCAACAGCAAACTTATTTCACAAGCCCAACAGACAGAATATTCCCCATTGCAAATACGGCCTGTCGCAGCCATGTCGCTCATGAAATTGGAGTTCGGAGTTTGCATCTGGAGTTAAAGGGTAGCTTGATGCCACATCTGGAAACATTACAACGCACAAAACTGATGGTTGGTTTGTTGTTACTCAAGAAGAAACAGATACCCTGCCTACACGCTTGTTAGGTTTGGTGCAAGCTGTAGAAGTGTTGCCCGAATTGGGCAGCAAGCTGCAAAATTACCAGATTGCGATCGCGTTAAATTTCCCAAATCCGTTAAGAGAGCGCCAGGAAACGACAATCAAACAGCTCAAGAGACTAAACTGATATTTTGGAAAATGGGTAATTGGTAATGGGGATGAACTCTTGACGATGATACTTGCTCCTTGGCGATCGCTTCTTTCGGGTGCCGTACACCGTAACGGTAGCGAACCTCATTCTCGCTACTTACAGCTAGCTACCATCCAGGCTGATGGGCGTCCTGCTAACCGCACACTCGTATTTCGGGGATTTTTAGACAATACCAACCAATTAAAATTTGTCACCGATTCTCGCAGCCAGAAAGCTGACCAAATCGAGCATCAGCCTTGGGCAGAAGCTTGCTGGTACTTTACCAGCACCCGCGAACAATTTCGCCTCGCTGGGAGACTGACGCTGGTAGGAGCCAATCATCCTAATTCACTGCTCCAGCAAGCGCGGCAGGCGTCGTGGAAAGACCTTTCTGACGCCGCTCGCCTGCAATTTGCTTGGCCCCATCCCAGAGAAAGGAGAGCCGATGTCAGCACTTTTTCACCGCCGCCACCCGATTCCCAAAAGCCCCTAGAGAGTTTTTGTCTTTTACTGCTAGAACCCGTACAGGTCGATCATTTAGAATTGCGAGGCGACCCCCAAAACCGATGTCTTTATCGTCTCGAAAGTTCCCAGGCTTGGTCTACTCAAGCCGTAAATCCGTAAGCATTAAAAACGCAAAATCAAAAATTGAGAAATTCCATTTTTAATTTCTAATTTTTTTAAATCCCCGAACCATCTAAGAATTGCCGGATCAATCCATCTTGGACACGACAGCTGGGCGCTGCGGCGGCTGGGATATCCGATACATGATGTCCTGCTCCTGAGGGAACAGACATTGAGGCATGAGCCGGTTGTTGTAACTCTTGTACCTGTTGTTCCAGTGCTTCCAGACGGTCAACCAAAGCCCGAATTACCGCAGCTTCCGAATCGGGAAGACTTCCATGTTCCAAGGGATTCACTCGGACGCCGGAACGATAGAGAATTCGACCAGGAACGCCTACTACCGTACAATCCGAAGGAACATCGCGCAACACAACTGAGCCAGCACCGATGCGGACGTTGTTGCCGATTTGAAGATTGCCGAGAACTTTGGCACCAGCACCGACGACAACATTTTCCCCCAAGGTAGGGTGACGCTTGCCGCTTTCCTTGCCGGTACCGCCGAGCGTAACACCCTGGTAGATCAGAGCATAATCTCCCACAATTGCGGTTTCACCAATCACTACACCCATGCCGTGGTCAATAAACACACCCCGCCCAATTACGGCACCAGGGTGAATTTCAATGCCGGTAAAAAAGCGAGCTAAGTGGGATATCAACCGGGGGATGAAGGGGATTCCCAGTAGTCTGAGCCAGTGTGCAAGGCGATGAAATAGCAGCGCTTGCAAACCGGGATAGCAAAATAAAACCTCCAGCCAGTTACGGGCTGCTGGATCGCGCTCGAAGATGATGCGGAAGTCAGCAAGAAGCGTAGATAGCACGAGTAAGTACCTATTTTGGTGCTACAAACCACTCACTATCATATCGTTCCTGGTGCGTTTCTAAGGTAGGGAAACCGAACCTGAATTTTGAATTTTGGATGGCGATGCGAGAGCGATGGGGGGCCACAAGCTATCTAAATCTCTAAAAAAGCTAGGTTCTAGTTTTGTTGGACAGAAAGAGTATAATCCCATCTTTGCCGCTCTTTGATGGAACCTACCCAGACACTATAGATGCCTGATTTCCAGCTTGAGTCTGTGATACTCGCATCTTTGTTGGAACCTGTATCATCGCCACAGCGAATGGTACCATCAGGCCCTTTGATGACTAGAGTAGTGTCTTTGCCTCCAGTCTCTACTTTTACCGTCAGCTGGGGGAAGCCTTTCTTCACAACCATGATATGGTCAGGAGTTTCATCACCTCCATAACCAATACAGGGGTTGTTATTGCGATCGCGATTAGCGATCGCTGACAGCGAGAAGGCTCCGCTGGTATAACCTGTCACAGACGCCTTGCCACTTCCATCAACAATCAAACGGTCAAAATTTGCTTCTTTTGCTAAAACGGCTGTAGCGCTAAAAATGGTCAGTAAACCTAGAATTCCAAAACGCCTAAATTGCATGGCAAGTACCTCTTCTCAACTACGGTATTTATTTTCTCTCCGTAGATGAGTACGGAATATAGATCAGCCTACTTATCGTTGTAATCAAAACTATTGTCTCTGAGGGCAGTATAGGTGACAGATGTGTGTCTGCCACATTAATCACCAGTTTTCTTGTCGCGCTAGTTTGTAGGAGGTTGTATGCCCCTCGTTATCTTGATGATGCTGCTGTTTATCACCAGCTGGTTCTTTTCAGAAGTTTTGGTTTTATTTCCTTTGAGTATTTTAAATTTAGTCTCAATCCCCCACTGGTTAGTGATGGTAGGACTCTTGATATTTTTTGCCTGGTGTTTTGGGGAATAAGGCTCAATGGTATGAGTGTTGGCTCAAAAAATAGAGAGCATCTTCAGCCTTTTAAAAAGAGTAAATTAAAGAATCTTACCCCAACCCTTCACAAGAGCGGGCAGGGTTGGGGTAAGATTCTTTAAAATTCCGTTATCCATGCTCTAGCACAGGCTAACAAGCAAGAGCATAGACAATTAACGACTACTTAAAAGGGAGAATCAGCTAACTCGCGCTCAAGCTCAGTATCTGTCACCAGCGGTAGTACAACCTTCTGTTCCGAATAAGGAAGAGAGTGAGGACTCTTAAAGGTTTTCTGAGCATCCGCTTTTTGACACGCCATCATGGTTTTGACGTGTTCGCCTTCGTCATCCCGAATGTTGACGAAAACATCATAGAGGTTGTCAACGTGAGGGCGACGAGATTCGGGGACTACGCCGGTTTGAAATTCATCAAATAGGTAGAGATCGCCGTCCCGGTAGTAGTTAATCGCGACTTGGGGCGCTGGTTTAGTTTTCAGTTCGGCTTCATGCTGGCGCAAGAAGGTGTCGTAGGTATGATGGGCGTGTTCTTCCACCATTTCCATGAAGTTGTAGGCGGTGCGGGGCGAGACGATGTAAAGAGCTACAACGACCCAGTAGTAGAAGAGGGCTGTGGTTTGGGCAAGGAAGCGATCGCTCCAATGTTGGTTTCCACCCAGCGATTCCATAATCAGCAGGTGGTGCATTTCATTCCAAGATTCGGCAAAGTGAACCTTGAGCCAGTCCGCTTTTCGCCACCAACCGAGGGTTTCGTAGAGGTGTAACACTGACAGGAAGGAAAAGTAGGGGACGCGAGCCACTGTTTCTAGCACGTAGAAGCGCTGATAAGGGCGATCGCGATAAAGCGTGTCGATAACGAACACAAGCACGCTAACCAGAAATCGAATCATTAAGTCCTCCCTCAGGAGTGAGAAGAATGGCTGAAAATTCAGCCTGGAGGAAGATGCTGTTGGGTTTTTCTTTCCTCTTACTTCGATCGTAGCGCTCTGTGTAACGATAAGTATCGCCTGAGCGGGTGAACTAGGGTGAGAAATCCGAACATTTAGGTTCGGGTTGCGTTAACCTTTCCCCTAAATCTTTCCGTATCGGAGAGGGGCTTTAAAGATGCCTCTGGCTTCCCTTCCTTCTCAGGGAAGGGGTTGGGGGTTAGGTTCTTACAACACTAAACTCAAGTGAGAACCGCTGGGAGTTTTATACACTTCAATCCTAGTTTGGAAGGCTTCTTTGAATTGCGGCATATGAGTGACGGTAAGGATGCAGGCGAAGTCAGATGCGATCGCATTAATCGCTGCAATCAAGCGATCGCATCCTTCCGCATCTTGGGTGCCAAATCCCTCGTCAATAATCAGCATTTGCAATGCCGTTCCCGCACGCTGCGCCAACAATTTCGCTAAAGCTAGACGAATCGCAAAGTTAATCCGAAACGCTTCTCCGCCCGAATAAGTTTCATAAGGACGAGTGCCGCGAGCATCGGCAATTAAAATATCTAAAGTGTCAATCATTTTGCTGGCTTTTTTTGCAGAGCGTCCACTCCGCCCTGCTTTCTGAGTAACAAACTGCACGTGTAACTGGTTTCCACTGAGCCGAGACAGGAGAGTATTCGTTTCTGCTTCCAATTGAGGCAGAATATTCTCAATCATCAGCGTCTGGATGCCATTTTTGCCAAAAGCTTGCCCTAATTCCTGGTAAACACGATATTGCTGCCGCACCTTGGCGTGTTGAGCGGTGAGTGCGTCATGCTGAGTTTGGAGCGTTTCTAGATAATGTTGTTGTTGTTGCAAGCTGCCTAACTGGCGTTGCTTCTCGTCGAGTTGCAGACGCCGCTGGTGTATCTGCTGTTCAATCGTTGTAATTTCGGCTTTTGTATCGGGTGTTTGTTGCAACTGGCGAACGCTGGTGTCTATCTGAATCGTCATCTGTTGCAAATCTTGCGATCGCATTTGCAACGATTGCTCCAAATCTTGCGATCGCTTTAATAAAGCAGGATATTGCTGCTGCGCGGAAGCGAGTTCCTGATAGCGGACTTGCCACAACTGCGACTTGCGTAAAGCGGTTCTGAGGGCGTCGTGTTGCGATCGCTCGTAACCAATTTCCGCCATTTCTCGATCGAGTGCTTCAATCTGCCGCGATAATTCCGAATTCACTTGCAGTTGTTGCATTTGCGATTGCAGATTCGCAATTTTCGCCACCAATTCTGGCATCTGAGCGTCTATTTGAGCTTGACGCCGCTGGGCTTGTTTAATTTCTGCTTGCTTAATTTCTGCCCAGCGCCAGCGCTCTACCTCACCTCTAGCGAGGGCATGGTCTTGCTCATTGTAGTTAAGTTGTTGCAACTGTTGCTCAAGGTGGCGCAGTTCTTCTTGTCGATCCGGTGCGTAGTTTCCGGAGGAAAGCGATCGCTCAATTTGTTGCTTTTCTACCTCAATTTGTTGCAGGCGCGTCTGGATTTCAGCCATCGCGGAACTTTCTGCGGCTAATTGTCCTCGTTGTTCGCGCAAGGAATCGTAGTTTGCCAATGCTTGGGCAATTTCGGTGATTTCCTTCCGCAACCCCTGTAGCTGGTACTCACAGACCGCGAGTAGCCCCTCTACATCCCAGAATTGATCTTGAATTCCCTGTTGCTGATCGTGGGTTTTTTGCACCACTAGCTGCCAGTGGTGTTCGTCAAGAGGGCGATCGCATAAAGGACAACTCGCATTCGGCGTCTGGATCAGTTGCAATTTTTGGTCGATTTCTGCAAGTTTAGTTTCGCATTCTTTTTGAGCCGCCTGGAGGCGATCGCGAGAACTCCGCTGTTGCAGTTCTTTCTCCTGCACCCGTTCTTGATAGACGCGCTTTTTGTCAAGTTGCTGAATTTGACTTTGAACTTGTTGTAATTGTTGTTGCAATTGAGGTAGGCGTTTTTGCCTATCTTGCAACTGGGCGGCAGATTTGCGAAGTTCTTCTAATCTGGCAGATAGTCGCGCTTGAGAGCGATCAAGTTCCATCTGCACTTGTCCGCGACGTTGCACCAGGGGGGCGACTTGTAACTGCAACCGATCGAGATAACCGACATAACCCCGCGCCTCTTGGAGTTTTTTTAATCCAGCTTCTACTTCTTCGGTGCGGCTGAGGATTTGCTGAATATCTGCCCTAGATTGCCGTACCGCTTCTAGCTGTCCTTGAGCTTGTCGCAGTTGCAGGTTAAGTTCGTTAATTTGCTGCTCAAGCCGTCTTTGGAGTTGTTGCCGTTGCTGTTGGGCATCTTGATAAGCTTGTGACTTAGCGGTGAGCGTTTCTTCCTGGGTTTGCAAATCTTGGTAGTGAGCATACCCAGCGGTAATTTGGTCTTTTTGATTTAGTAAAGCTTCTAATTGTTGTTGTTGCAGTTGAGTTGTGGCAATTTCTTGGCGATAGCGATCGCAATCTTTGGTGAGATTTTGATATTGCTGGCGAACAAAGCTCAGTTGTTGTTCCCAAGTTTGTCGCTGATGCTGGATTGCTAGTAAACTTTGGACTTTTTCATTGTCAACAGCTTGGGCTTGCTGTAATTCTGCTAGTTGGGTTTCCAGAATTGGTTGTTGTTGAGCGATCGCATCTTTTTGTTGCAGTTGTTGCTTGATCGTCTGCAAATTTTGATCCAATTGCTCCGCCTGTCCTTTTAATTGGCGGGATAAATCCTTTGCCTGTTCTGCCAATTCTTCATATTGAGACAGTTTCAGCAAATCCGCGAGAATTTCCTTTCGTTCGCTGGGACGCTTGAGCATAAACTCATCCGCCCGCCCTTGACGTAGATAAGCCGAATTCACGAAAGTGTCGTAATCCAGCTTTAGGTGATGCACAATCGCCTCCTGCGTCGCCCGGATTCCGCGTCCGGTTAAAGAGCGAAAATCGCCGGATGATTGCACTTGAAATTCCAGCGATCCACCTTGTCCGCGGATACGAGTGCGAATGATGCGATAGGTTTGGCGATCGCATTGGAAGGTGAAATCAACCCGAACTTCTTTTGCCCCGGCGTGGATGACATCATCTTCCGTTGCAGCGCGGCTTTCACCCCAAATCGTCCAGGTGATCGCTTCCAAGAGAGAAGATTTACCCGCACCATTAGAACCGCAAATACACGCAGTATGTAGACCGCTAAACTCTAAGGTAGCGTCGCGGTAGCTGAGGAAATTTTTGAGAACCAGTTGCTGTGGGATCATTCAGGCTATAGCGCCATACCTTTTATGAGAAGTAGCAGTACATCTGCACTATTGTTTAGTTTAGCGGTTGAAAAATCAGGTTTTTGGCAATTAAGACCGAATTTGATGTAAAAATTTCTGCTGAATCAAAATAATCGTGGCGAATGGAATTCGCGGCTATACAAACGAACCCCGCCTGCGCGGGTTTTAGAAATGCTGCTAGCTATTGCTCTATCTCGGCTTTGCGCCTATCCTTCTGTTCTATTTCTTCCCAAATTATCCGAGAAGCCACTGCAATAATTTCCAAACCTTCTTCAGTTGTCATCTGCTAAGTGTTGCCAAGATTTCTGCTTTTGTCATCTGTTTCTTTGGTATGTAGGGAATGCGATCGCGAAGTGCTGACTTATCAATTCGCGCTTTTAAGGCTAGGTTACGCGATCGCATCACACCCATCATCCTAAAAAACTCAAACCCGCGCAGGCGAGTTTCGTCTGTGTAGCCGCGAATTCCATTCGCCGGGTTGATTATTTGCGCGATCGCCATTTGATGTAGAGACAAAACCACAACACCGAAATCCGGCGTCTGACAGCCTGACTTTTTTTAAGCTTCCGGAAGCCTGCCTTAGCAGACTCTTCAATCAGCATTACGGTCAAGACTTGGAGGATAAAGCAGAGTGTGCCAGTTAGCATTGCGTTAAGGAGCAACTTTCAATCTTGTCTCTTTCATCATCTGAAGCCGATGTTTGCGATCGCTTGTATGCGCTGTATGCGTTGTATGCGTTATCAAAGAAACATCAGCGTTTTGTGGTTAGACAATGGCAGAGCGATCCATCCGGGCATCTTCAGAAGGCATTCAGAAAGCAAAAAAGGTTGTTAAAGACCAAGGCTGGACGCAAGCAGAGATTGGAGAAGAAGTAGGAACGACTCGCCAGCCTGTAGGAAAATTTTTCGCGGGTAAACCGATTGAGCGTCCTACTTTTATCGATATCTGCCGTTTCTTGGATCTCAATTGGGAAGAAATCGCTGAACCTGAACCAGAGGAGCAGAAGCAGGATACGAGCATTGATATCGCTGCGCTAATGCAGGAGGTACGCGAAAAGATAAAACCCATCATTCAAGAACGCTGCGGCACAATGCGGGTGCTAGATATGACTCACCCCATTGGGTTGAATGATATCTACACCAACGTCAATATTCTGGAGAAAATTACTGGGCGCAGGCGAAAAGAGATTCCTGAGTTATTGCAAGAGTGCAACTTTGAGGATGTTGAGCGCTTTGGACTGGGCAGAATCACTGAAGAACGAGTCCCAGGACTTAAGGCGGTCAAGACACATCCCAAGCTGATGATATTGGGGAAGCCTGGGGCGGGTAAAACCACGTTTTTAAAGTATTTAGCGATTCAGTGCAATCAGGGTAAATTTCAGGCTGATCGCGTGCCAATTTTTGTCACCCTCAAAAACTTTGCTGAAGCCACTAATAAACCGAGTTTATTGGAATACGTCACTCAGCAATTCGTGGATTGCGGGGTTGTAGAGACAAAGGTTATCGTGTCTCTACAAGATGTAATTGAACACAGCAGGGCATTGATTTTACTCGATGGGCTAGATGAAGTTAGAGAGGAAGACAATCAGCGCGTCTTAAGGGAGATTCGTGATTTCTCTGACCAATATCGTGACAATCACTTTGTGATGACCTGCCGGATAGCAGCGCGAGAATATACCTTTGAGAAATTCACAGAGGTAGAAGTTGCCGATTTTGATGATGAACAAATTGCTACCTTTGCAAACAACTGGTTTAAGAATAAAGCTGTAAAACCAGAACATTTTATTAAACGCCTCGAAGACAATAACCGAATCAAACAACTAGCCGCCAGTCCGCTACTGCTGACGCTCTTATGTTTGGCATTTGAAGAGTCAGGGGATTTTCCGGCGAATCGTTCTGAACTATACAAAGAAGGACTGGATGCGCTGCTGAAGAAATGGGATGCCAAGCGCGGGATTCAACGCGATCAAGTTTACAAAAAACTATCCATTCAGCGCAAGGAAGATTTACTCAGCAAGATTGCCTTAACTACCTTTGAGCAAGGTGACTATTTGTTCAAGCAGAAAGTAGCAGAACAATACATCACAGATTACATCCGCAATCTACCCGATGCCAATGCTGACCCGGAAGCATTGCAACTGGATAGTGCGGTAGTTTTGCGCTCAATTGAATATCAACACGGGCTATTAGTGGAACGGGCGAAAGGAATTTACTCGTTTTCCCATTTAACATTTCAGGAGTATTTCACTGCTAGAGAAATTGTTGTTGTAAAACAGTCATCAGAGGAGGCATTGGAACGTCTGGTTAATCACATTACCGAAAAACGCTGGCGAGAAGTTTTCTTTCTAGCGGTTGGGATGTCGCCAAGTGCAGAACGTTTACTACAGTTAATGAAACATCAAGTTGATGGAATTGTAGCTGCTGATGAGAAGTTGCAGCAGTTCCTAATGTGGGTAAGTCAGAAATCTCTGTCAGTCCAAATTCCATATAAGTATAAGTCAGCAGTCCGCGCTTTTTACTCCGCCTTTGCCCTCAACCTCCACCGCGCCGTCGGCCTCGACCTCGTTGCTTTCGACCTCCACCGTGCCCTTGCTCTCGACCTTGACCTCCACCGCGCCCTTGCCCTCGACCGCGCCCTTGCTCTCGACCTTGACCTCCACCGCGCCCTTGCCCTCGACCTCGACCGCGCCCTCGACCTTGAACTCCACCGCGCCCTCGACAGCGACCTCGACCGCGCCATCGCTAGCGCCCTCCACCTCGCCAGTGAGCCAGAACTAAAGAACTCGCTGCAACAACTTAGAGATCAATTACCTAAATTACCTAAATCGAAAGACTGGGCATTAAATAAGCAATGGTGGAAAGCAAACGGTAAAGCTTGGGCTGAAAAATTAAGAGAAATGATGATTAAGCATCGTAATATTGGTCACGATTGGCAGTTCAGCAAGAAGGAAATGAAATTACTTTATCAGTATTACCAAGCCACTAAGTTGCTAGTAGATTGCCTGAATAGCGATTGTTATGTGAGCTGTGAGGTGCGACAGGAGATAAAGGATACCTTGTTGTTACCTATAGCAGAGATTGAGCAACGAAAGAGAGAATTAATGTAGCGCGACGCTTTTTTTGTAATTCTTCCCGAATAGCGCGATCGCACATTGAAGATAGATTGTTTTACCTGTTTCAGGAATTGATACAGCTAATTAAGGTTTAATATCTCACCAAAAAAAGTTCTGATTATCAGAAACTTTTTTAACCCACGAGCTTCTAAGAAGGTATCAGTGAAAATACACAAAGTTCGTGGGTTCCCTATTTATGACTTCCTTAAACAACTTAAAGTCTGGCGTTTTGGTATTGATGGCTCTGGGCACATTTGCTGGTTCTGTTGGCGCTGTACCCATCAATGTTCCTGTCCCTACAGTCCCTCGTGCCAGCAACCCATCTCAGACCAAGACTGTAATTTCTTCGGGAGCTTCTATTCCTGTTAGATATGACGGAACGGCTGAAAAAATCTTGCTATCTCGAACCGAAAAAGTGCCTTTAACTTTAACAGTTTCATCCACTGTTAAAAGCAGTTACGGGACAACTTTGATTCCTGCCGGAACCAAGATTCTCGGTCAATTGGAACCCGCTGGTCAAGGCTCTCGATTTGTTGCTACACAAATTGTCCTGCCCTTAGATGGGACTCGGACAATCAATGCCACTTCTCAAATTGTGACGAGAACAGAACAAATCAAAAAAGGTTCTAGAACCAACACAATCTTGAAAGGTGCCGCCTTGGGTGGAGCCGCTGCATCCGCGATCGCAGCACTGGTTGGCGACAAAGCGATCGCGACTGAAGAAGTCTTGGGTGGCTCAGGCTTGGGCGCTTTAGCTGGCTTATTCTGGGGACGCAAATCTGTCGATGTTATCTCCGTGAATCCCAGCCTTGATTTGAGGACTATCACCCTAGCTTCTCAGCTGCCAGTTACCGTCGCTCTACGCTAAACAGGGAATTCCTAACTTCCCTTGGTGATGCTACACATCAGAATCTGTCTGTTACAGACCTAAAGTGAAATGGTATAAGACACGCTCCGGCTCCCTCCCCGAATCAGGGAGGGTTGGGGAGAGGTTCTTTCCCCATCACTCTGCATTTTTCCTCGGATATGCACTAAATCAGTTCAATTGTCAAGAAACAAATCCAGCAACGAAGCGTCTTGACCCTTATCCGTATAATTGCTGAGAGTGTTCCCTATGTCTCGCTTCAATCGCTGGAAATCAGGAACCGCTGCACTCATGGCATTGACAATCACCGCCGGTGCAGCTGCCCCCTTCGTCACGTCTGCACCGGCTGCTGCCCAATATTACGAATTTCCGCCTCCACCTGTCTCCCAAGTCAGCATTCCCTCAGGCACAACCCTCCCCTTGCGCTATAACAAGGCGAATAAAATCGTTGTGTCTCCTAAGGAAACGATGCCGTTAATGCTGACGGTGGCAACAAATGTCAGAAATACTCGCGGAACTATCTTAATTCCGGCAGGAACTCAGGTGGTTGGTCAACTGCAACCCGCAACTAGAGGCGGTTCCCAGTTTGTTGCCAGAGAATTAGTTTTCAACAACGGGAAACGGCAGTATATCAATGCCTCTTCCAGAGTGATTACTCGCACCGAACAAGTTAGTCGGGGAACGAATACCAATTCTATTTTGAAGGGTGCCGCTGTTGGTGGAGCCGCCGCAGCCGCAATTGGTGCTTTGGTTGGAGACAGAGCGATCGCCACTGAAGAAATTTTGGGGGGTGCTGGTTTGGGTGCCTTAGGCGGGCTGCTGTTGGGTAAAAGAAAAGTTGATGTTGTTGTCGTTAACCCCAACACCGATTTGAATGTTACATTGCGCTCGGCTCTGGCACTGCGCTAGCCTTTTTTGAGCCAATGCGCTTTATCTGGTTGTCTCAAACAAGAATACTGTAGGGCAGGTATACCCCTGCCCTACGTTCGTATTGCCCTACATTTGTATAACGGGTAAAGACTTTGCACGCAATGTCTCTACAATCTTTAGGGGTTTTCTAAAAATTTTCCAAAATTAGGATTAGGCGCTAGGCTTGCCGATACCGGGATTTGCCTCTTTCTTGACTTCAGGAACAACATCCGGGCGCTCTTTATCTTCCCAACCCACAGGGCGCTTAGAATTGTACCACGCAACAGAACCGATACTGACAGCAGCAATAAAACCTACCGCGTACACAGCAGTCGCAGAAACTGGGAAATGAGGCGTATTCGTCGCAACTTCCATCAATAAATGCATTCTTGGGAAACTCCTTAACGATTTTTGGTTATCGTACCAAAACTCAGGGGATCGTCTATCACCCCTGAGTTTGATCCCCATTGTTTTTGCGATCGCGCTTGAGAGTTAGGAAGTTGTTCTAACCGTGCCTAATTTTCCTTCCGCGCTGCTGGGGGAGCGGGAGGGGGAGCGGAACTTTCCGCTGTTCTCCTAGGTGCCCGTGGGGCGGTTGGCGCAGGAGTATAGGTTCGTCTTCTCCTTGGCTGTGCAGTGCTAGAAGTAGAATCTGATGATGCCCTTCTGCGAGTACGACGCCGAACGGGTGCCGACTCCTGAGAACTTGTGCTTGCTTGGCGACGAGAACTGGAGTAGCTACGTCTGCTATTGTTTGAAGTCTCTTGGCTTTGAGAACTGGTATTTGTTTGGCGACGAGAACGACGGTAGCGAGGTCTAGATTCTTCTTGAGACTGAACTTCTTGGCTGCGACGACGTCTCCGGCGCGGGCTAGCCTCGCTGGAGCTTTGGACGCTGCTAGTCCGGTAGCGTCTACGCCGGGGAGTTTCTTCGCTGGAGCTGTTATCGCTCGCTCTCGTCCGACGAGAGCGACTACGCCGGGGTGTGTCATCGTCCTCGCTTTTTTTGGAGATGATGCTTCCAGAGAAGGTGCTTTTCGGCTTAATGGGCTTGATCGTGAGCTGGGCTTTACGTCCTTCTAGCTCGGTGGGTCGGTCTGGGAACTTCTCGACCGGGATATCTTTTACCACTTCCACCATGAATTTATTCCAGGTGTAGGCGGCTGTACTACTAGCGCCCCAAGTCGGTTTGTTGTCATCGTTGCCCAGCCAAACACCTGCAACCATTTGGGGGATGTAGCCAATAAACCACAGGTCGCGTGCCTCATCCGAGGTGCCCGTCTTCCCAGCAACAGGTCGATCGTTTAGAGAGGCGGCACGACCCGTCCCCTCATTGACGACGCCTCGCAGCAACCAAGTCATAATTGCAGAGGTGTCTTCTTGTAAGACACGGTCGGGCTTAAACTTGGCTTCATAGATAACGTTCCCACGCCGATCCAGAACGCGACGAATGCCGTAATTTTTTGTATGCATCCCCTTGGTGGCAAAGGTACCATACGCACTGGTGAGTTCCAGTAGGTTGACTTCAGAGGCACCTAGGGCAGTGGAATAGGTCGGCTTCAGTTCTGATTCAATGCCCATTTTCTGGGCAACATCGATCACCGTATCCCATCCCACATCGACCAAAACTTTGACAGCAACGGTATTGATTGAGCTAATCAGAGCATCTCGCATAGAGATCCAGCCCCGGTACTCTTCGCTGTAGTTCTTGGGGGTATAGCCGTCTACTTTGTACGGAGCGTCCAGGTAGCCGCGATAGGGAGTAAAACCGGCAGCCATTGCCGTAGCATATACAAATGCTTTAAATGTCGAACCGGGCTGGCGCTGTGCCTGAGTAACGCGATTAAACTGTTGCTTATAAAAATCTTTTCCCCCGACCATTGCCCGGATCTCGCCGGTACGCGGATCGATTGCCACGAGGGCAGCTTGCTCGAAGTTTTGACCTCGACCACTGTCTTCCACGGTTTCGATGACGGCTTTTTCCGCCGCTTCCTGCCACTCTGGCTTCAGGGTGGTTTCTACCGTCAATCCCCCAGCCTTAATCGCTTCTGGTGAAACGTGCTTGGGCAGTTCTTGTTGGATGTATTCGGTGAAGTAGGGGGCGAACCTTTCGAGTCGCTTAGGACGGCTGGGTTTTGTGACTAGGGTGTCAGCGATCGCTTTCTCGGCTTCGGCTGCGGTAATGAATCCCGCTTGCTGCATCTGTTGTAATACCAGATTGCGGCGCTCTTTAATCGTTTGTGGATTCTTAATTGGCGAATATTGATTGGGTGCTGGTGGGATGGCGGCAAGTGTCGCCATTTCCGACAGGGTTAGTTCGTACACCGGCTTAGAAAAGTAAACCCAAGCCGCATCTGCCACGCCATAAGCACCTTCTCCTAAATAAACCAAATTTAAGTAGCGTTCTAGAATTTGATCTTTGGTGTTTTCGTTTTCGATTTTTTGAGCGGTTCGGACTTCCTTAAGCTTGCGCCAGATGCTACGCTCCTGATCGAGAAAGACCATCCTCGCCAGTTGTTGGGTGATGGTGCTACCGCCTTCTACAACATCTCTTGCTATCAGGTTAGAAAAGGCTGCTCTTAAAACTCCCTGGTAATCGACTCCCTGGTGTTTGTAAAAGCGTCTGTCTTCTATGGCAATGAAGGCTTGAATCAGCTGCTTGGGAATTTTGTCAATTTTGAGGGCTTCGCGAGTCGCGGGGCCGGTTTGTTGGAGTATCTTGTTGTTTGAGGCTTTGATGGTCAAAGTCTCTGGTCGCATCAAGGTTAAGGCATCGCTGGTATCGGGTAAGCTACTCTCCAGCGACCACGCAGCCAACCCCAGCGCGATCGCTCCTCCTCCTAAACCCAAGCCAAGCCAAAACCGACGCTGATGATGCAGTGGGTTCTCGCCGATGAATGGCTTCTTGACAATTTCAGGAAGCTCCTGAGTAGAGAAGCGCTTCAGCCGCAAGAGATTGTCTTTCAATTGCCGAGGGTGGGGTGATGCGTCTGTTTCTCCGTTGTCTGGTTCCTTGTTATCAATCGGAGTATCGACTGGTTCTTCTTTGTTACTTACAGGAGTCTCGACTGGTTCATTTGACACCCCCGCATTGAACTTGCCTGATAAATCCTTCAGTCTTGAGATGAACTTGGTCACATCAACTCCTCAATCACCAAAAACTTCTGGCGCAAAATTCCCTGCTTATTGTTGCCTATTTTATGGCTTGAATCCGGGATCTGTGCCTAGGCAATTGTGAACTTATTCGCTTTTTGTCAAGTTACTGTTTTTTATTCCATCACAAAATATATTTCAGCGCACCCAGCACCACGCTTTTTTATAAGCATTGTTTGTTTATATCGGAAGCAACTTGAAGGGATGGGGCAAATCTCTGGGCATTTCCAAGCAAACTCCTGATTATTCTCTTTTTTCTGTCTGGATAAGCCTATTTAAGCAGCGGAGGTCATTTATGAGAAAAATCTAGCTTTGAGAGGAGCCGGTTTCTTCTGAAGTTGGTGGTCGCCCTCATAAAATGTTCGTAGCGAACATTTTATCGGTAAATGGCTTTCTGGAAACTCATCGGGAAAACAGCAACTTCGGCTTGTACAGCAAAATATCTTTCCTAATATAGATGTATCCGTTGGGGTTAGTATAAGTGATCGCCCTTCTGATGCCAATCCATCATGGGTAATTTGCTTAACGTTTGTGCGTAATCTTTCGAGGTTAGGCAAGTCATAGATATCTTACCTATTTTGGTTATAAGGTAATCCTATTTGATTGGTCAGATATTTTTTTGACAAACCGCAAAGACGCAAAGGAGGCAAAGGAAGAGAAAGAGAAAGAGAAAGAGCTTATAAATCTTTTACGATTGATATAAGTTCATTTGTTATAGTTAAATCTTATCTATAAAGATTTTTGCAAATCAATTGGCAGTAGCATGGATTTTGTAACGACCTTGGGATTTATGGCGGCAACTTTGACCACTATTGCTTTTTTGCCTCAACTGTTTAAAGTATGGCAAACAAAATCAGCCAAAGATGTTTCTCTGGAAATGTTGATTATTTTCTGTGCGGGAGTGTTTTTGTGGTTAGTGTACGGTTTTTACATTCAATCTTTTCCGGTTATTGCTGCCAACTTGCTAACCCTAATTTTTAATCTGATAATTTTATCGCTTAAAATTAAATATGAATAAGATAATCTTTTAAGGTTTTACTTGCCTGTGATGTCTGGAGTTTTTGCCGCAGAACGTCTTTTATTTACACCCGCGACGCCTGACACCGACGCTATCCGGACTATATTTGCTTTCCCGAATGAGTACAGCGTTGGCATCACTAGCCTAGGCTATCAGGTGGTGTGGGCGTCTTTGGCAATGCGCTCCGATCTTGAAGTCAGCCGCCTATTTACAGATACTCATGAGCCGCTGCTGCGATCGCCCGAATTAGTCGGATTTTCTCTTTCTTGGGAATTAGATTATGTCAATATCCTCAATTTGTTGGAACTGCTAGAGATTCCGAATCGAGCATCTGCGCGTGATGACAATCATCCCCTCGTATTTGGGGGAGGACCCGTATTAACCGCCAATCCAGAACCTTTTGCTGACTTTTTTGATGTCATTTTGCTGGGAGATGGCGAAAATCTGCTCAGCAATTTTATTGATGCGTATAAAGAAGTTAGAACCGCTACCCGACAAGCTCAACTGAGGCGTTTGGCGCAAGTACCGGGAATTTATATCCCTAGTTTGTATCAAGTTGAATATCACGCGCCCGATGGCTCGATCCAGTCCATTTTGCCCGTAGATGCGGAGATTCCCGCCGTAATTGAAAAGCAAACTTATCGGGGAAATACGCTTTCTGCTTCAACTGTGGTGACAGAGAAGGCGGCGTGGGAAAATATTTATATGGTGGAAGTGGTACGGAGTTGTCCGGAAATGTGCCGCTTCTGTTTGGCGAGTTATCTAACATTGCCGTTTCGCACAGCAAGTTTGGAAAGTTCGCTAATTCCAGCCATCGATCGGGGATTGGCGGTGACGAATCGGCTGGGATTATTAGGAGCATCGGTTACGCAACACCCAGAGTTTGAAACTCTTCTAGATTACTTGAGTCAGCCAAAATACGACGATGTCCGCCTCAGCATTGCTTCGGTGCGGACGAATACGGTGACAGTACAGCTAGCTCAAACTTTAGCAAAACGAGACACGCGATCGCTCACCATTGCCGTAGAAAGTGGTTCGGAACGGTTGCGGCAGATTATCAATAAAAAGCTGACGAATGAGGAAATCATCCAAGCTGCAATCAATGCCAAAGCAGGTGGATTAAGCAACCTCAAACTCTATGGAATGGTGGGAGTTCCAGGGGAGGAACCCGAAGATTTAGAAGCAACGGTGGCGATGATGCGATCGCTAAAAAAAGCCGCGCCTGGGTTACGCTTGACCTTCGGATGCAGCACTTTTGTTCCCAAGGCTCATACGCCGTTTCAGTGGTTTGGAGTCAATCGGGATGCCGAAAAGCGGCTCAAAGGCTTAGAGAAGCAATTGCGCCGCGAAGGGATTGAGTTTCGACCGGAAAGCTATAATTGGTCAGCAATCCAAGCTTTAATATCGAGAGGCGATCGCCGACTTTCCCATCTTCTAGAACTGACGCGACACTACGGCGACTCTCTAGGCAGCTACCGCCGTGCTTTCAAAGAACTGCGAGGACAACTGCCGGCTCTCGATTCCTATATTCACGCCAGTTGGTCGTTAGAGCAAGTTTTGCCTTGGAACCACTTACAAGGGCCATTACCAGTCGCCACCCTCCAGAAGCATCTAGCCGACGCTACGGCTCATTTTCGGGAGGCTTCAGCCTGCTTAACTTAGCCGATGGGGCGATTACGACCGTAAGCACACGGATAAGTCGATTCTGCCATTTTTAGGAAAACAGCGATCGCACAGATGTAGTTGATAGAAACTCCAGTAAAACTCTAAGAAGAGTTTGATTCTTCCAAGGTAGGCGGACAGATGGCATTGGTAAAATCTGAATTTAATCGTAAATTTGCTTCAAAACTGGCTCTAGTGGGTGCAGGGGCGCTTTTATGCTTGATTCCCTCCATAGAAGCGATCGCTAAAACTGTGACCTCCACGGGTGCTGCGGCAGTTCAACCAACTGTTCTGGCGGCTCAACCCAAAGGTCGCACCCAGCGCGTTCGATTTGCCAAAGGGAAAAGCTCCGCTGTTGTTGAATACTCAGTCGTGCGAGGCACTAGAGATATTTACGTGCTAGGTGCTAAAGCTCGCCAGAAAATGACGATCGCCATTACCTCTCTTGAAGAGAACGCTGTTTTTGATATCGTAGATCCCAATGGGCGGATGATCGATCAAGAGGCAACTAGCTGGACCGGCACATTGCCTAAAACCGGGGACTATAAGATCGTGGTTGGCGGGACTAGAGGCAACGCCAGTTACAGAATGAAAGTCGGAATTAAATAATCGTTCAATTTGTCAGAAATTCCTCCGCCGGAAGCTGTACTGGCGGGGGAATTTTTCTTATAAATTGAATAGATTCCCCAACCAGTGGCAAGCAAATGTTAAAACTAGCTTTGGCAGGTGTAGGAGCATTTTTATTCCTGACCTCTCCGGTGTACGCTGGAGAACGAAGTACCGAAAGCGATCGCTTTGAGTTTTCTCGGCAAAACACAGCAGAAATTCTCCAGGTTCAACACTTATCAACTTCCGACTCAATTGAACTCGCTCAACTTCTGAATACCCGCTGTCCACCGAATACCTCTTTATACCGTGCTGCTGAAACTAGAAACTATTTCGCCCATATCTGTGCGGCTAAAGGAGGTACTTTAGTCTATATTGGAGGTGCCAAAAAGGGAGCGGGAAATTCCGTTAATGTGACGATTCCTAGCAACAGTAGCGGTCAGTTCGTTGCTGTTCAAGGTAATACCCGTTACATCCTTACCCAAAGCCAGCTACGCATTATTCAAGACAATAAAATCATCGTTAACGAAAGAGTGTTGCGATGGACTCAATAACGATGATTAGAGGAATAAATTAAATGCAAACAACATCCGAGTATTTTTGTGCCTATTGCGGCGAACCAAATGTTACGTTTGTTGACTTGAGTGCCGGGGGTCAGCAGTCTTATATTGAAGATTGCCAAGTCTGCTGTCGCCCGAATAATCTCTACATTCGGCTTGATGAAGAAACCCTTGATATTGAAATTGATAGTGACTACGAAGGCTAAAAATAAATTTTGATTAATTCCTGCCTAGTTTGCTCGCGAAAGATTTCTGAAATTTCTGGGAATTCCTTGCGCCCTTCTGAAGATACAACTACTGGTAATCAGATAGTTACTCAAAAAGCAACCTTGATATTACGGTTTCATCTTCTAATAAAGGTCAAGTTAGGGCATTCATGAAATCTGAATTCAATCGCAAACAGGCTTTTAAATTAGCTTTAGTAGGCGCAGGAGCATTATTATTCTTAGCACCAGCGGTACAAGCAGCAGAACTAGCAGCAGGTACTTCCAAGATAAGCGATCGCCCAATCCAACTAGCTGCTTTTAACGATTGACATCAACGACTTAATTTTGAATACATCCCCACCTTTCCACACCCAAATACCATCATTTGGGTGTTTTTTGAGGATTACTTAAGAAGCATAAACTTCTGAAGATTCTTCTTAGCCCCCCTTAAAAAGGAATTAGCCCTAGGAAGTTGAAGGAATCTCCACAGATAACGCTTCCTTACCCTGCCTTACGAGTGAGTTTCCCGCGTTTGTCCCTCAATAACAGCACTCCAGTCGTCATTATTAACTGCCGCTTCTAGCTTTTGCTGCCGCTTGGCATCACTTTCCTCGGCATCTGCCAAATCCTTGGTGAGCGTGCTATCTGCCATCGCTTTGCGGAGTTTGAGCTTTTTCTCCTCATAGGCGTTGCGCTCTTCAGGCGACATCGCTGCTTTTGCAACTTCGCCTACGGTACTAGCCCACATCCCGCTGACATCAGCGTTACCAGGCGGAATGCTGCCGAGTTCGGAAATCCACGCCTCTCGCAAATTTTCCATATCCGTGCGTTTTGGGAACTTGAACGCCTGCACCCGCACAAAAGCGCAAGTTTCTCTCCCATTTTGAGCGACATGACCATTCAGGGAAAGCAGTACATTCCGAGAGTAACCGATGTATTGCGTCTGGCGTTGGGTATTTAACACAGCGTACACCCCAGCAATTTTCGCATTCTGGGCGCGATCGCACCAGGCTTGAAGCGGCAGCACTTCAGTACCATCGTTTTCGAGATCAGCAGGAGTCGCTATCTCAGGGGCAGCGTGTTCGTCGTCAGAGCTATACAAAAAGTCGTGCAGCCCCCGGTGGCCTTCGGGTACATTTTGGTGTTCAACGGGCACATTCTGGTTTGTCTCCACCTGAATTTAGTCTCCATTCAATGAATTTGCCGCTAGGAGTCAGTCAATCCTGGGATTTATCCACTCCCTGTAACTTGTTTATAGTTTAGGGCGTGGACAGTGGTCATTTCAGTCCCGCTTAGTATCACTTAGTTCAACGGGTGGTTTTGCATATAGCTCAACAGCCAATTCGCCGCTGTCGCCCGACGAGTCTGCCTGGGGCCAAATTCACCCAATTTGTAGCCCTTAAAACCGAGTTGTTCTTTGAGTAGCTGCTTGTTTTCTGGCGGAATCGAGCGAGTCAGCTTTACGGTTGGGGGGCGGTTTTCAATAAAATCAGGCGGTTGCGGATATTCATCTCGCCATTCTGGGAGAAGTTCGCTCGCGTCCCATTGATTCGCCGCTGCGTCGTAGCGATAACCCAAGCATTGCCACACCAATTGGTTCACAGTGGCATCATCAATTTCATCGTTGAGGATAGCCCAAATGGTTTCGGTATTCAGCGGCGGTAAGTTAGACATGAGCATAAACCATTGACAACAAAAACTGTATCAATAAAATACAGCTTTTTTTCTGAGCAAATATCGCTGGGGGATTGTATTCGCTCTTTTTACAAAAATAGTACGCGATCGCTGCTGTTAACTTGCCAAAAGCTGATTCCTTCTGTTAGGAGTTGATTCCTCCTGGGTGTGCCACATTGGAATCTCAATACAAAATTCCGTTCCTTGTCCAGGTACCGATACGCAATTCAGCGAACCCTTGTGCTTCTCCACCACAATTTGATAGCTGATGGATAACCCTAATCCCGTGCCTTTACCGACAGGCTTGGTGGTAAAAAATGGCTCAAATAATCGGGCTTTAACATCTTCATTCATTCCCTGTCCGTTATCGGCAATCCGCACAACAATCGTATTGGAAGGCGTCAGTTCTGTGCGAATCGAAATTTGACAGGGTTTATGGAGTAATTCATCCGAACTGCGAACCCCTGAAATAGAGGCTTCATTTGGGGGTTCACTACTATAACGCTCCAGCTCATCAATCGCATTGCCAAGCAGGTTCATAAATACCTGGTTCATTTGCCCTGGGTAACATTCCACCAAAGGTAAATCAGCATACTCTTTAATCACTTCAATTTCTGTATGGTTGCCATGTGCTTTCAGCCGGTTTTGCAAAATTAGTAGCGTGTTGTCAATCCCTTCGTGAAGGTTCACCTGCTGCATAACCTGTTCATCATTGCGAGAAAAATTCCGCAACGACAGCACAATCTGATGAATGCGCTTTGCCCCTATTTCCATTGAAGACATTACTTTAGGCAGGTCTTCTCTGAGGAAATCTATGTCAATTTCTGCGATTTTTTCTTGCATCAAGCAGCTAGGATTGGGGCACTCTTGCTCATAAAGTGTTACTAAATCAAGCAAATTCTGCACGTAGTCAACTGCATAGTTTAGGTTCCCGTAGATAAAGCTGACAGGGTTATTGATTTCGTGGGCCACCCCTGCTACTAAACATCCCAAATTGGACATTTTTTCTTTTTCAACAAGTTGGGATTGGACTTGTTGCAGGTTGTGCAAGGCTTGCTCTAAATGCTGTGATTGAGCAACAGCTTGGACAGTGGTAGCACAACTTTGCTCGTAGAGTTCCGCTTGATAAACGTCAAGGGCAAGTTGTTCAATATCACTTTCTTGTTGGTACTGGCTCACCACTGCGTCTAGAGCTTCAAGCAGGTTGGTGGAAGACTCTGCAAGAATGTAGCGCAGATGGGGATTGTCTGAGGTCAGTTCTCCAGGGGCTGCTTGAGCGATCGCTCTCGCTTGGGCGATATATTGGCGTATGTGCTGGTCTAAATTTAGCGGTGGCTCAAAATACATTGACCAAACAACGGGTGATGGTTGACCCGGTAGTTTCATCTCCGCATTACCCTCAATCAAACCACTGTGAGACCTTTCCATCAAATCCAGGTCAGTCAGCAAAGTAGAGCGCAATTGCTCTTGCTCAGTAATATCTTTTGTACAGACCAGTCTTAAGGCGAACAGTGCCGTGCGTTGAGATAACATCCGCTGACGACCACTGACATTGACCACCGCCGCGTTAATTTCCCGCACTGTGTTAATTTCATTTAAATGTAAATAATTAGCCAAGACAAGTACCGGCAATACTTCAAAAAACCATAAAGATTGCGGAACTATACCATTAGTTGTCTTTTTTGTCATGGTACTTGTTGGAATCTTTTTGAACAGAGAAGCAAAAAACCGCAAATTTACTGTATCTTCATGTAAATCTATGAGCAAGTTCCAGTTTACTTGTAATTAAAGATGCAGCTTTGACTTCCTCCGAATGGTTACTTGGCTAGTACTAAAAAAACTATGAACGAAAGTGGTACCAAATTTAGTGCATTTTTATACGGATTGCCAAAATCAGTGTCACTAAAAGGCGGTAGCTTCTGTGAATGAGTGGGGGTAATTAAATATTTTGCACTCAGCAGGCAAGGCATTGTAATCATTGGCGCGAACCAGGTTGCTGTCGATGAAATATCACCGGGTTGTTAATTTCGTGGGTGATATCGATAACTAGATAGCTGAGACTGGAAATTTTTTCTGTTTAAATCGGTTGCATTTGGGTTGGTTGTAAAAGTTTTACTGGCTACAAACAATTTCCCCGATATAAGCCAGGTGCATATTTGCCTTTTTTATAGCAAGGCAGCGCTCTCTTCGCGGGAGTTAGCCACCGTATATACACATTTTTGATTAAGTGGCAAAACGTTGATCGATCTCCCTTGAATTTTCTGATAAATTGGGGGACTTTGACTTGATTTCCCTCCTTTTTTCTAGCGCAGTGGCGCTCTCTTCGCACGGCTAGGAGCGCTCAAACCGGGACTGACAGGTTTAAGAATAAGAAGATGTGTGTATCCACACTAGCCCAAAAAATAGAGAACCCCAAGAGAGCTATCTCTTGAGGTTCCGGGAAATTATGGGAATTTAGCGGACATGATATGACTCAGCAGCGGGTGATGCGGGAAGTTTTTAGCGATTACTGATTACTAATTCGCTTTCCCCAACTCGGATTTGTGAATCATTCCTCAGCCTTAGCACCTAGGCGCAGGAAGACCTTACTGCGGCGAACCCCGTCATCGCTGCCATAGCTGCTAAAGGCAAGCGAATTTAGCTCGTTAAATAACGGTTTCGCTACCAGTTCCACCACTTTGACAATGGGCAGCTGACGCTCTAAGAACGCCTGACTAGATGCCCAGTCTAGATACAAATAGCCGTTATTTGGCTGGGGTAAAGAGGTGATGTTTGCCTGGAAGCGATCGCTTTTGACGAGAGAATTATCAGGAGCCTTAATCGCTTGATTCATTGCTTCGATCGAAGTGGTGAAAATCTCGTACTTGCCGACACTGGCATGAACTCCTTTCACCTGTGCTTCTAACTTGACGGGATCTTGGTCGTCACCCTGATTCTTCTCGGCGGTGGTTGTGAGTTTTGTCCAGGCAGAGATCGGTTGATTCTCCAAGGTAAATGAGCTAACGCTCAACCCTTGCTGTTTGGCAGAAGCGTCTAGACGATCGATTGCCGCTTCTGCTTTTGTCGTTTCTGATTTCTCGGCGACAAAAATCCAATCTGAATCTTTGCGGTCGGGACGAGGTAGCATTCCCAAAGCGTACTCGCCTTGCACCCAACTAAAGATATCTTGCTTTAGATCAATGCCCCAACGAGCTTGGAGATTCGCGATGGGTTGATTGATGAGTTGAGCAAGGCTATCATCGCTATCTAATCCAGAAGTGAGTTGAGTCCACAGTTGCTCTAAGTTACTACCAGAAGCTGCGATCGCTATTTTCTCTGGTAGATACTGCAACGCTCCGACTGGTTGAGATAGGGTAGGAGTTGCCGGGGGGATTTCCTGTCCGGTAGCCGCCAATAAAGCGGTTTCTGCCAGCAATCCTTGAGTTTTTGGCGAGATGGCGATCGCTAAACTCTCATAGGTTGGGTCAATTTCCATCTGTGAATTGTTCCCCAGAAACATCGCCAACGCGGGTAGATTCACATAAGTCAGACCAATTTTCGGCTGAGAGATGGTGTCGATTGCCCGCTGATAAGAAGTTGAATCGCTGAGGCTAAGATTGGGCGCTTGCACATTATTGATGGCTTCTTTCAGCACCCTAGGGTTATTGGCAAACAACACAAAGCGATCGCCAACAACTGCGGTAGCAACCGAGTTTTGAGCTGAGGCGCGGTTTATTGCGTCTTTTTGCAATGCCGATCTATCACGGTTGTAAAAGCCTTTATTGACCGCGTCTTGAGGTTTGACGAGTGAATCCTGATTCTTATAAATCAGCTTGACACCTTTATAAGTTTCAAAGACTAAATCTGTCTCGACATTTGCTTGCTTCTGCCAGAACAAATCCACAAACTCGCGGCTGCGTTGCGGGTTTTTGGTGGTGA
Source organism: Coleofasciculus sp. FACHB-1120 (assembly GCF_014698845.1). Taxonomy (NCBI): domain Bacteria; kingdom Bacillati; phylum Cyanobacteriota; class Cyanophyceae; order Coleofasciculales; family Coleofasciculaceae; genus Coleofasciculus; species Coleofasciculus sp. FACHB-1120. The sequence continues at coordinate 48,306 of NZ_JACJTV010000028.1, forward strand.
CAGCCAGTAGCAGCCCGCGCTGCTCTCCATTGTCACGGGTGCGATCGAAATCTAAGCTGGTGAGAGCCAGCGTGATTTCATCCCCCAGCCAGGGTTGGATATCTCGGCGATAGTCCAGATCGGTGTTCGCGAGTAAGCTTTGTTTAAATTGGTTGAGTTCTGCACGCGATCGCTTGCGGTTCGCGGGAAGCGCTACAGCCTGCCGCAACCCTTCCAGCCGATCTGGATTCACAAGCAATGACACCATTACGGGTGCCTGTTTTGGCACAAATATGGTGGCAGTTGGGTTCGTCACCTCCCCACCCCCTAAAAGGGCGAGGGGGCTGTTTGCCCTTAGCCAGTAAAAGCCACCGGCACCAATTAACAGCAGCACTAAAACGCCAGCTGCTAGAACGTAGAAAAACGAGCGTCGCTTCATGGTGAAATGTAGACCTTGGGTGAGCGCGATTCAGCTAAGAACACTAATCCCGATGCCAGAACCTATTATTTCAGCTCATCGGACTGCCAACTATTAAAATCTTAGTTAATCTCAAGCGTTGCACAACCTCATGTCTGCTCAATCTTTTAGCCAAGATATTCCCCAGATTAGCGTAGAAGAACTTGCCAGCCGTCTTGCCGATTCCCCTGAGAGTCTGCAATTGGTGGATGTGCGAGAACCACGGGAAATCGCGATCGCAAGCATTGAAGGTTTTGAAAACCTCCCCTTGTCGGAATTTGCCGACTGGGCTGACCAAATCCATACCCGGTTCGATCCGCACACCGAGACGCTGGTTCTCTGTCATCATGGCATTCGTTCGGCGCAGATGTGTCAGTGGCTACAAATGCAAGGCTTCACCAATGTCAAAAATATTGCTGGTGGCATCGATGCCTACTCAATCCGCGTCGATCCGACAATTTCCCAATACTAATGGGTTTCCCCGCACAGAACTATCTTGAAGCTGGAAACTCTCCCCCAACCCCTCTCCTGCAAGAAGAGGGAAGAAATTCTCCTTCTTCCCTACCAAGGAAAAAGGCTGGGGTTATATTTTTTAACTAAATACGGTTTGTCGATATTGTTTTAATTTTTACTAGCGAAATAAGCATTTAGAGGGTTTTGGCTGACAAACTTCGATGCAGTCGAGTAGACTACAGACAATCCTGATAGAGACTGTGGACTTTAGAGTTACGGGTAGCGATCATGTCTTAACTCTGCGATCGCTCGTCATGGTATGTCTAAGGTTGAAGTTCGGCGGCTGTTATGTTTCTACTGGCTGGGTGTGGCGAACCGGCAGGCAGAAGGCAGCATCTGCTATTCTGTTTTAACCTATATTGAATCGGCTGCTTGCTTGACAAGAGCGCCGGACTTCCTGAGAAATACATCATCAGAAGTCCAGGAATTTCCAATTGTGTTTAAAACCCTATCCAATTCGGCTTTGGTTTAAATGGCTAGGCAAGTAAGTTTGACTGACCGTCAACAACGTATTCTCTGGGCAACTGTCCGTCACTATATTGCGACGGCTGAGCCAGTCGGCTCGAAAGCTTTGGTAGACGAGTATAATCTCAGCGTCAGTCCAGCGACGATTCGCAATGCAATGGGCGTCTTAGAGAAAGCGGGGTTGCTCTATCAACCCCATACCTCGGCTGGGCGGGTTCCCTCGGACTCTGGCTATCGAATTTATGTCGATCAATTAATTAAGCCTTCTGAAGCCCTGGGGCGTCAGGTGGAGCAGTTATTCACAAACCGTTTGAGCTTAGAACATCAGAGCTTCGAGACCGTGTTGCGGGGTGCAGCACAAATTCTGGCAACGCTCAGCGGTTATATTACCCTGATCACGATGCCGCAGACTCGGACTAATCGTTTGCGGCATTTGCAACTGGTACAGCTCGATCCGGGGAGGATGATGCTGATTGTGGTGACAGATTCTTATGAGACCACTAGCGTCTTAATGGAGCTACCGCTCTCAGAATCGGAGGATGAGCAACCGGATGCAGAAATTGTAGATCGAGAGTTGCAGATTTTATCGAATTTTTTGAATAGCCATTTGCGGGGGCGATCGCTCAGTGAATTGGCAACTTTAGACTGGAGCGAACTAGACCGAGAATTTCAACGATATGTCGATTCTTTGCGAAATCTGCTTTCCGACTTGATCCGTCGCACTTCTCAACCTGTTACAACTCCAATTATGGTTCGCGGCGTCGCTGAAGTACTGCGTCAGCCAGAATTTTCTGAGTTACAGCAAGTGCAGACGCTTATACACCTATTGGAAGAGGAACAAGACCAGCTGTGGCCTTTAATCTTTGAGTGGCCCAGACCAGATGTCACGGCCATTTCAGATACCACCTCTGGTTCGCGGGTGACGGTGCGGATTGGTTCAGAAAATCCTTTAGAACCGATGCGGATCTGTACGCTGATTTCTGCAACTTACCAGCAGGGTTCAGTACCCGTGGGAAGTGTGGGTGTTTTGGGACCAACGCGGATGGTATACGAAAATGCGATCGCACTCGTTGAAGCCGCCGCCGATTATCTCTCTGATGCTCTTACGCAACCCGCTTAATTTAGAAAGTGGCTAATAGCTAATCGCGATTAGCTATTGGGTAGCCGTTCACTACGAACCACGAACGATGAACATTGCTAATTGCCATTAGCTCTACTTTTTGCATTTCATTCTTCATTGATATGATTAGAAAAATTGGCTTGTGGGCGGTTTGGGGGGCATTTCTTACCTATGCCTTTCTGTTAGCGCCTCCGGAACAACCAGGCACTTTTGAACTGATAAAAAATCTCTCCACAGGACAGTGGACAGGGATTAACCCCCTAGTCGTCGCGCTATTCAATCTCCTGGGCATCGTACCCATGATTTACGCTTGCCTGATGTTCATTGACGGCAAACAGCAAAAGGTAGCAGCTTGGCCTTTTTCGGCGTTCTCTTTTGGAGTCGGAGCGTTTGCTTTGTTGCCTTATTTAGCGTTGCGAGAACCTAATCAGGAATTTCACGGACAAAAGAATTTGTTTCTGAAAATACTCGATTCCCGGTGGCTTGGTTTTTTGCTGACATTGGGCGCTGGGAGTTTGGTTGTTTATGGCTTGTTGGGCGGTAATTGGGCAGATTATGTTCAGCAGTTTCAGACAAATCGCTTCGTTCATGTCATGAGCTTAGATTTCTGCCTGCTGTGGTTAATATTTCCTGCACTTCTGGGAGATGACATGGCGCGTCGGGGAATCAACAATTCTGCACTTTTTTGGATAGTGGTGCTGATTCCTTTGTTTGGTTCTTTGGCTTATCTTTGCCTGCGCCCTCCCTTACCCGAAACCAGTGCCGAAGCCTTCCCTACGGAACGCCAACCCGCACAATCTAGAAATTAAAATTTGACAGAAATATGTTTAGAAAAACAGCACTTTGGTTATTATGGGCTGGATTTATTTCCTATGTTTTGCTGCTGGCACCACCAATTACGCCAGATACGCTGCGGCTAATTAAAAATATATTGACGGGTCAGTGGACAGAGGTTAACCCAATTATCCTTTCGATATTCGCTCTAGTCGGCATCTGGATACTCATCTATAGCTGTCTTTTGTTCGTTGATGGGAGGATGCAAAGGATTCGTTTCTGGCCTTTTGCTTTGGGTTCAGTGGGAACGGGAGTGATTAGCCTGATACCTTATTTAGCATTAAGGGAACCGAATCAAGAGTTTTCTGGGCAAAAGGATACTTTCCTGAAGGTTTTTGATTCTCGCTGGACGGGTATTCTCCTCAATTTCAGCGGGCTTTTCTTGCTAGCAATTGGCTTGTTAGCGGGTGATTGGGGAGAGTTTATTCAGCAATTTCAAAGCGATCGCTTTGTCAATGGCATGAGTTTGGCTGTTTGCCTGTTCTGTCTGTTGTTCCCGACCGTTCTCGGCGATGATATGGCACGTCGAGGGTTCAATATTCCCCAAGTTTTTTGGGCAGTGTCGCTGGTTCCGCTACTGGGTTCACTTGCCTATCTATGTATTCGTCCACCTTTGCCAGAAGCTAGTCCTGGTTCAGCACCAGAACCTGTTGCTAGCACTACACGAGCCTGAACCATATCCCTATTTTAGGAGAGAGAACGAACCGCAGAAGTCGCGGAGGGAAAAAAGGAAAAGGAGAAGATGCTGTTGCTTTCTTTTGAATGCAACCTGGTGTGACTTAAGACGGAGGTAAGGATTGTCATCTTTCTCTTAAAGTTAAACAATTGATGCATAATATTATCGGTCAAGATTATGGGCAGAAAAATTGCCTTGTTCTTGATATGGATTAAATTTCTTTTCTATACCGTATGGTTAGATCCACTCGCTCAACCAGAGACGTTTTCGCTGGTTTGGAAGTTGTTAACATTCCAGTTGGCAGATGTGAATGCAATTCTTGTGGCTATCTTCTGGCTCATGGGCGTTTGGCCTATGATTTATGCTTGTCTAATGTTTGCTGATGGCACAACGCAACCGTTTCGCTCATGGCCTTATTTCATTGGGGCAAATGGAACGGGTGTGATTTGCTTTATCCCCTATTTAATTTTCCGAAAATCAAATCAAGAATTTTCTGGACCGAAGGATAAATTACTAAAAATTCTAGATTCCCGTTGGACAGGAATTTTCCTACTGTTAACAACGATTGGCTTACTTGCCTACGCCATATTTGCAGGAAATTGGGGAGATTACACTCAAGAGTTTCAAACCAAGGAATTTGTTCACCTAATTAGCTTGGATTTTTGTCTGATGTGCTTGGTGTTTCCATTAACTTCACTCTTTGACGATGATATGGCACGTCGGGATATCAAGGAGGCTAGAATTTTTTGGGCGGTGGCGCTAGTGCCTTTATTTGGACCACTTGCTTATCTTTGCCTGCGTCCACCTTTGCCAGAATCAAGTGCTGACGTCAGCGTTCAAGCGTCTCATTTGACAGCTTAGCTTGCGAGTTGTGCCAGGAGAAAATGTAGAGAGGTGCTGTAGCGTCTCTGGGAGGTGGAAGGCATGATTGCCACTTTTCCGGTATTTTCTTTTATAGCAATTCTTGTTTGGATGCAGTACCGTTTAACCCCACCCCTGCCCCTCCCTGCTTGCGGGGAGGGGTTCAATACTGCCACCTCTCCGTTTGCGGAGAGGGGGTTGGGGGTGAGGTTCCGAGTATAGTGAGAACTGCTATACAGGCAAGTTAAAGGTGCGATAACCGATCGAAATGCCAACGAATCCTTACGCTTGGGTAGAGCAATCCCTTGCCACCATTCACCGCGCAGATTGGTATCGGTCGGTGCAAGCGATCGCTAGTCGTCCGGGTGCGACGGTGCGGCTGGAGGGGCGTGAAGTCATCAATTTTGCCAGTAATGATTATCTAGGACTCGCGGGGGATGAACGCCTCATCCAAGCCGCAGTAGCCGCTACTCAGGCATTTGGCACGGGTAGCACGGGTTCTCGGTTACTCAGCGGACATCGGGAACTGCATCGGGAATTGGAAAAAGCGATCGCATCTCTCAAACAGACCGAAGATGCCTTGGTTTTTAGTTCTGGATATCTGGCAAACTTAGGAGCGATCGCTGCTTTAGTCGGAAAACGCGACTTGATTGTGTCTGATGGGTACAATCATTCCAGTCTGAAAAATGGGGCAATTCTTAGCGGTGCAACGGTTATCGAATACTCTCACTGCAATGTTGAAGAGTTAAAAACCCAGTTGAATTTACACCGGGAAAAATATCGTCGATGCCTGATTCTCACAGATAGCGTCTTCAGTATGGATGGTGATTTGTGCCCCTTACCGGGACTGTTGGAGCTGGCGGAGGAATTTAGCTGTATGCTGCTCGTTGATGAAGCTCATGCCACAGGGGTACTGGGAGCAACGGGTGCTGGCTGTGTAGAACATTTTCGCTGTAGCAATGTCCCATTGATTCAAATCGGCACCCTCAGCAAAGCTTTAGGCAGTTTGGGCGGATATGTCGCAGGCGGCTCGGCTTTGATTGACTTTTTGCGGAATCGGGCACCCAGTTGGATTTATACGACGGCTCTTTCCCCCGCTGATACGGCTGCGGCATTGGAAGCCGTTCGGATCGTTCAAAAAGAACCGGAACGCCGCGCCAGTCTATGGAATAATGTCAAGTTTCTCAAACAGCAGATTGCCCAGCAATTACCCTTACAATTACTTCCTTCTGAATCTCCCATCCTCTGCTTTCCCCTGGAAAGTGCAGAAACAGCGCTAAAAATGGGGCATCAACTGAAAGTATCGGGCATTTTTGCCCCAGCAATTCGTCCTCCCACCGTGCCTACCAGTCGAATTCGACTCTCGGTGATGGCAACTCATGAAGCTGCTCAACTTCAACGATTAGTGGAGGTGTTAAGGGGGAATATTCAGTCTGGTTGATTCCCCGTAATATAAGAACCCCTCCCCGCCGTTGCCTGCGGCTCCGGTTCCCCTCCCCGTAAACGGGGAGGGGCTGGGGGTGGGGTTCCAGATGCCAAAACTATTGCCGATGGTCAACGATGGTAACGCGATCGCTCACCTGGGTCACTTTATCCTGAGACTCAATCTCATTCACAGCGGTCAGATTCTCCTGAGGTTCAACGCTACGGTCAGTCGGAGCAGTTCTCGAAGTCGGAGAACGTGGCACATCGTAGATAGCCCACTCTTGAATGCCGCGATTGCTCAGAACTGATTCGGCACGTTCGACATCGTCTTCGGTACCATCTACCATAACCAGATAATCACCGCGAGCCACAAGGTTGTTATAAACTTGCGCTCGATCTTCTGGAATTCCTAAACCTAGCAATGCGCCAATCAAGCCACCTGCGGCTGCGCCGATTCCACTCCCCGCAAGGGTCGTTGCGATCGCGGTCGCAGTCGCGCCAGCCAACAAAATCGGGCCAACTCCAGGAATCGCCAATACACCCAAACCGACTAATAAGCCAGTCAGACCGCCTAAAGCACCCCCAGCGATCGCTCCCGTGGTGGCGCTTTCATCAACGTTATTGTCATCAACGCGATCGCTCACTTCGACGCCAGCGATTTGATCCTGGGTGTCTGCATCTCTGGCGACGACAGAAACTTTACTCATCGGAAAGCCAGAATTATTCAGCTCGTGAAGCGCATCTTCCGTATCCTGACGGCTGAGAAAGGCACCAACAGCACGCTTGTGTTGGCTGAAATCTCGATCGTTGTCATCTTCCGTGGGGACATAGGCGACGGGAGACATGGCACCCAGCGGATTGAGTCCCAATGAAGAGGAATAACCCGTCGCCAGGGGATCGAGTCCTAACGGGGAAGGATACGTGCTGCTGATCGGATCGAAGGGGGTTGAGGAAGAAGTGCCATAATTGTCAGGAACCGCCGCAACCTCGCTCACATCGTAGACACCCCAATGCTGAATACCCTGTCGGTTCAAAATCAATTCAGCGTGATTAATTTCCTCTTGCGTACCCTCGACGATGACTAAATAATCTCCTTGGGAGACTCGGTGGTTGTAAACTTTGGCTTGTTCTTCAGGAATTCCTAAACCCATCAGTGCCCCGGCAATTCCACCTGTCGCAGCACCAACGGCACCCCCGATTATCGCATCTCCCAGAATAGAAGCGATCGCACCTCCTGCGAGAACCGGACCAAATCCTGGAACTGCTAACGCACTTAAGGCTCCCAGGATGCCAACCAAGCCGCCGACGGCACCGCCTGCGATCGCACCTGCTGCTGCACCTCCACCGGCTTCATTGCCGCCTCTGTAAGGGTTGACTTCAACACCAGCTACCTCATCTTGCCGACTGGTATCTCGTGCCACCACAGAAACCGTGTTCATGGCAAAACCAGAATCCCTAAGCTCGTTGAGCGCATATTCCGCTTGTTCAGGGGTAGAAAATACGCCGACAGCTCGCTTGTTTTGGTCGAGGGTCATTTTTTCCTCCTAGAAGTATGCAATAACTTCCGTCAGCACAAATTTACAATCAATTTTTTATTTATGCACTTTTATCAGTTTTCTCTTTTTTTCTACACTTTTCATCAGCCTGAAGATGTAAAATTTTTTTCTCTATCAATAGATGAGTAAAAGATATGCTTCTGTCAGAACCCAATGCATTTTCCGCATCAGTTTTTTTGATAAAAAACTCTTTTCTGTTTTTGCTCATTTTTTCGCCTCCCCCTATTTCTTGCCCTTAGGATGAGTGGAAAGACCCTTATACTTTGGCTTATCCAGTAAAACTAACCCTTAAAACTGCTTCTATTTCTGGGAAGGGAAAAAACTTATGTTTTCCAAGGAGAGGAATCGCCAAGAGATTAACCGACATTTATCCAGGGGAACCGGCTCCTAGAGCATAAATGGGAAGATCCTGCCCCGATGACCCAGAGAACTTTTTCCGAACAAAGCGCGGGAATTGCCACTCATTCGTTCGGTTATACCACCACCGATAGAGGGCAACTATCGGTACGCTCATAATCAGAAGTAATTTAAAGACGCACCGCCAATTGATTGCCGTTAAAGGGGTGGATCTTTGTGCAAAAAAAGTGGTTACTGCCAAGCATCAGTGAAATATTAGCCCAGAGCGAACAGGCTGGGGCAAGTCCTGTTGTGCCTTCTATCGATCAGACAGCAGAAAAGCAGACAGCAGAAAAAGCGAATGGATTGCGCCCTGTCAGTCGGACAGGGCGAGAGTACGCTCGTGCGTCGCGGGAGTGGTGTGGAGCGATCGCTGCTTTGGAACAGTTGCTGCTGCAAGTTCTAGAACCTGCCACTGATTCTCCTCAAACCTTGGGCCTAGTTTTAGCGGGTCCCGTGCCGGTTCTGTGCCACCCAGCGATAATGGCTCGCGTACACACCGGGATTTTTACAGCAGAGCGATTTAATCCTCTGGCATTAATGCCGTTTCTGCTGCCTCCAGCCACAACTCAGCCGAAGGAAAACGAACCTCAATCGACTTCTAACTACCCGTTAATCCCTGCCGATCCCTTAACAACCGAACAGTTTTGTGTGGTTTTCACACCACGGTTCAGCTTAGTGATGGTCGTTGGAGAAGATATTACAGGTGTCCCAGCTTTCCAATATTCTTTTGATCCGGAAGTCGTAACCCAAGCGTGGCAAAGTTTGCGATCGCGCTTGTTACTGACTAGCCTTCATCTCGTGGGTCAGTTAGAAACTTTAGTTGAACGCTTTGCACCCCAAGCGCCTGATTACCGAACGGTTATGCAGTTTAGCCGCTTGTTGTTGAAACATTTGCCCGAAGAAGTCAGAGGTGAACATCGGAAAGATGCCGATGTACCTCGTCTTGGGTGTGGGCAAGAAGCAAAAGGTAAAGAACTAGAAAATAATTCTGAACTGCCCATTTTGAATTCTAAATTAATTGAAAATTCAAAACTGAAAATTCAAAATTCTAATGATGTCGAATTACTCCAAGCTTTTGCCCACGAAGTCCGGACGCCGCTGAGTACCATTCGCACCTTAACGCGGCTGTTGCTCAAGCGCCGTAAGGAATTAGCACCAGATATCATCAGGCGTTTGGAAGTGATCGATCACGAGTGTACCGAGCAAATCGACCGCATGGAGTTGTTTTTCCGAGCGGTGGAATTAGAAACAGAACCGATTAAGCGATCGCCCGTTCACCTGACGGCGATGTCGGTGGCGCAGGTCTTCCAAAACAGCATTCCTCGTTGGCAAAAACAAGCAAATCGTCGCAACTTAACCTTAGAGGTGGTATTACCGCAAAAGCTCCCCGCTGTTGTTAGTAATCCCGCCATGCTCGATCAGGTACTGACTGGGTTAATTGAAAACTTCACCCGCAGTATCCCCGCAGGCGGTCATATTCAGGTAGAGGTGACACCCGCCGGAGACCAGCTAAAGTTGCAACTCCAGTCTCAAAACCAACCTGACGAAAGCGGCAACTCTCTAGCAGCAGACAACAACCCACCAACGCGCAAGTCAATTGGTCAGCTATTGATGTTCCAGCCAGAAACCGGATGTTTGAGCCTCAATCTCAATGTCACCAAAAATCTCTTCCAAGCGTTAGGAGGAAAACTGATTGTGCGCCAAAGACCCCAGCAAGGTGAGGTCATGACGATTTTCCTACCGTTAGATGTGGATGGTTCCGGCATTTGGAATGCTTGATGGGTAATCACGGGATAGCGATCGCTATCCCGCCACCAATGCGAGTCTTACGTCTAGCATCCGATCTTCGTTACAGCCGCGATCGCTGGACAGTCTCTTTGTGTCTGGGCTATGACAGTGTAGCTAATGCCGCACATCTACACCTGTTGCTCCAGCCATGCGACTCCCAAAAATCGGACTGACCTTATTCGCCATGCTTCTTGCCAATGCTGCCGCGCCGGTTGCTGCCAATTTTCCAGCAACTTCAGCACCCAAAGCGTTGGCTCAAACTCCAGATGCCCGGAAAGCGGAAGCAGCGAGACTGGATGAGCAAGCATTTGACCAGTTTCTTGCCAATCAACATGAAGCGGCATTACAGTCTTGGCAACAGGCACTCTTGATCTACCAGGAACTCAAAGACCGCCGAGGCGAGGAGTTGGTGCTAGAAAAGATCGACATGGTTTATGAGACTCAAGCAGACCGCTTACGCAAACAAGGAGCTGGGCAGTACTTTACCAGCCAATGGGAAGCGGCATTACAGTCTTTGGAACAGTCACTCTTAATCTACCGGGACATCAAAAACCGAAAAGGCGAGGCATTGGCGCTAGGAGCGATAGGACTGGTTTATGACTCTCTAGGTGACTATGCCAAAGCGATTGATTACACTCAGCAGCAGTTGGCGATCGCGAGAGAAATAGAAGACCCTCTCAATGAGAGGGCGGCATTGGCTAATCTGGGAGGGATTTACCTTAACTTGGAAAACTACCCTAGGGGGATTGAGTATTCTCAGCAGGTATTAGCGCTCGTCGCAGCAGAGGGATTTCCAGATCCACAAGCTGAGGGGAAAGCAGTAGCCAATCTAGGAGCAGCTTACGTTTCTCTGGGAGACTATGCCAAGGCGATTGGCTACCTTCAGCAGCAGTTAGCCAACGCACGGGAAATAGAAGACCGACGAAGCGAGGGGGCGGCACTGGGCAATTTGGGAGTCGCTTACAGTAACCTTGGAGACTATGCTAAAGCGATTGAATCCTCTCAGCAGCAGTTAGCGATTGTCCGGGAAATAAAAAATCGACGAAGTGAGGGGTTGGCACTGGCTAATCTGGCAACAGCTTATATTTTTTTAGATGACTATCCCAAGGCGATTGATTATAGTCAGCAGAGTTTGGCGATCGCAAGAGAAATCAAAGATCGACGCAATGAAGGAGCTTTACTAGGTAATCTGGGAGTGGCTTACCGTCGCCTTGGGGACTATGTTAAAGCGCTTGAATCCTCTCAGCAACAGTTAGCGATCGCACAAGAAATTCAAAACCGTGAAAGCGAAGGGATAGCTCTGCAAAATATGGGTTTTACTCTCTACAAACAGGGCAATTTCGTAACCGCAGAGCCAATTTTAATGGATGGAATTAAGGTTCTGGAATCTATCCGAGCGGGCTTAGGCAGTAACGATGCGAATAAGGTGTCAATCTTTGAAAGGCAAATTGGCACGTACCAGATATTACAAAAAGTCCTCATTGCCCAGAATAAAACTGAGCCAGCACTAGAAATTGCGGAGCGGGGGAGGGCACGGGCCTTTGTGGAATTACTCGCTGATAGGTTGCAGGATGACAGGTTACAGGTTGAAGGTTCAGCTCAACCTTCTAACCTTCAACCTCCTACCATTGAGCAAATTAAACAAATTGCTAAAGCGCAAACCTCGACACTCGTTCAATATTCGATTATTTACGACACATTCAACGTTCAAGGTAAACAACAAGCTCAAGAATCAGAACTTTATATTTGGGTCATCAAGCCTACAGGTGAAGTAACGTTTCGCAGGGCTGATCTGAAACCTCTGTGGCAAAAACAAAACATTTCTCTAGAAGAACTTGTTACTAGCAGCCGTGATTCCATCGGCGTTAGAGGTCGTGGCCTTGCCGTTACCTCTAAAGTGGATAAAACCAGCACTAATAAACGATTACAGCAACTCCATCAACTACTGATTCAACCGATTGCTGACCGATTGCCAAAAGACCCCAACGACCGAATTATTTTCATCCCTCAAAGTGAACTGTTCCTAGTTCCCTTCCCAGCACTGCAAGATGCCAGTGGCAAATACCTCATTGAGCAACACTCTATCGTGACAGCACCCGCAATTCAGGTTCTGGAGCTAACCCGCAAGCAACGGCAACGTGTATCGGGAAAGGAAGTGCTAGTGGTAGGCAATCCTACAATGCCTAAAGTTGCTCCTAAAATGGGGGAGAAACCGGAGCCGTTATCTCAGCTACCGGGTGCGGAACAGGAAGCAAAAGCGATCGCTTCTCTCCTCAAAACAAAACCTCTGATTGGCAAGCAAGCCACCAAAATAGCGATCGCGCAACAGATGCCCAAAGCGAAGATTATTCATCTGGCGACACATGGATTGCTGGATGATTTCAAAGGTTTGGGTGTACCAGGTGCGATCGCTCTCGCTCCATCTGAGCAGGATACTGGCTTACTCACCGCTAGCGAAATTCTAGACATGAAACTGAATGCTGAGCTAGTTGTACTGAGTGCTTGCGACACTGGCAGAGGCAAAATTACCGGCGATGGCGTTATCGGGCTATCTCGCAGCTTAATTACTGCGGGCATACCCAGTGTAATTGTGTCCCTCTGGTCGGTGCCAGACGCCCCTACAGCATCCTTAATGACCGAATTTTATCAAAACCTGCAAAAGGATTCCGACAAAGCGCAAGCGATGCGTCAGGCGATGTTGACAACAATGAAGCAACACCCCGATCCGAAGGACTGGGCGGCTTTTACGCTTATTGGAGAAGCACAATAATTAAAACTAAAACATAGAAACTCTTCTGTTTTTAATTCTTTCGCCCGTTGGCTAAGCTCCGTGTAGCTGTTGCTCTTCACTTCGCTCAATTGTAGGCTTTAGGCGACGGGGTGAATACACAGATTCAGTATGAGTTGCCTGTCGAATTGGAATTTGAATTACAAACTCAGATCCCTCGCCGGGTGCGGAAACACACTTAAGCTGACCACCATGTTTTTCTACGATCTGATAGCAAATTGATAATCCTAAGCCGGTACCTTTACCCACAGGTTTTGTTGTGAAGAAAGGGTCAAACATTTGACACCGTACCGCTTCCGTCATCCCAATTCCGTTGTCTTCAATCCGGATCGCCACCTGATTTTTGCCTACTAATTCGGTGCGAATCCAAATAGTTGGGGGTTGGTAATTGATATTTTCTTCCCCATGAGCTTTTACCCACGCTTCTTTAGCGAAGACTTCTTCAAGGGCATCAATGGCATTACTGATAATATTCATAAACACCTGGTTAATCTGCCCTCCCAAACACTCCACAGCAGGGAGATTGCCATATTCTTTAATAACTTGAATCCCAGAGCGTCCCGCTTTTGCTTCTAGTTGATTTTGTAATATCAGAAGAGTGCTATTTATCCCGTCGTGGATGTTCACAAATTTCTGTTGCGCTTCATCCAATCGGGAAAAGTTTCGCAAAGACAAGACCAAATCCCGGATGCGGTTAGCTCCTACCTTCATCGAGCCTAAAAGTTTCGGGAGATCCGTCTTCAAAAAATCCAGGTCAATTGCCTCGATTTCTATTTGAATTTCGGGTACTGGCTGAGGATGATGCTTGATATAAAGTTGTAGCAGATTCAGCAAATCTTGGACATATTGACCGGCATAGCTGAGATTGCCATAAATAAAATTAATCGGATTGTTGATTTCGTGGGCAATACCGGCAACCAGTTGCCCCAAACTGGACATTTTTTCGGTTTGAATTAGCTGAGCCTGGGTTTTTTGCAGTTGGTGTAAAGTTTGTTCCAGATGCTCGGCTTGTTTTTGGAGAGATGAGATCAATCTTGTCTTTTGCGCCTCAGATTTCCGCAACGCCGTCTCTACTGCGACACGCTCAATAATGTCCTTTTTGAGAAGCGCATTCGCTTGAGCCAATTCCGCCGTTTGTTCTTCTACTTGTTTTTTTAAGTTATCGTGCGCTTGCCGCAATGCCTTTTCAGCTCGTTTCCGCTCAGCAATCTCACAACGCAATCGCTCGTTGCTGTTTTCTAATGCTTTGGTACGCTCTTCTACTGCCTGCTGCAATACCTCAATGACATTGTACATATCCGCTGGATTCAGCACTTGTAGCAGGCTGGTTTGGGAGACAATGCCGAGTAATTCACCCTGATTGCTAGCAACCACCAGACGCCGCACGCGCCGCCGTTGCATTTCTTGATGAGCAACCCATAGGGAATCTGAGGGTTGCAGGCAAAATAACGGTGTACTCATTACGTCTATTGCCTGCAATTTCGCCAAGTCCAATTCCATCGCCTGAAACTGCACCACATCTCGCTCAGTGACAATCCCTACCGGAACTGGAAATTGGGAATTAAGCGTCTTTATTTCCTTATTCTCAATCCTGTTCTCCCTCTGTTCTGTGATGACTACACAGCTGACTAGCTGACTTGCCATGATTTGGGCTAAATCGAGAACAGAAGCCGTTACAGGCGCATGAACGACTTGGGATGTCATCACATCCGCAACGTATCGCAATCGCGTTAGAAGATTAACGGGTTGCAGCGCTTTGCGAATACTATCGTGCGTGACAATTCCGACTACCCCTGCATTATCGTCAATGATTGGCAGATGGCGAATTCGGTGCTGACGAAATAGGGAAAGGGCAGTGAAAACATCGTGAGCATCCGATTGCCTGAGGGTAATGGCTGGTTGCGTGATGACATCGGCAATTTTGACGTTGATTAGGGAAGCTCTGGCGGCAGTTAGTCTAACGATATCGCGCTCTGTAAAGACTCCCACGAGCTGCGATCCCTGCATTACCAAGACACAATGACCTGCGGCATCGGCGGTGTCAAAATCGCTCTCCTCTTGTGACAACCAACAGGATGCAGGGTGCGGCAATGCGGCATTCATTCCCTCGCCAGCCTTCTGGCTTGCATCTTCTGAAGCTGCACTGGTGTCTCCTTGTGTCCTGCTGGACAACTCACAACTACTCCGTAACTGGCTCATTAGCGCCAGGACATCAAGGAGGGGTGTGTCAGGTGCTACAGTCAGAGGCTGACGATCAATGGCAGGATCTAGAGATAAGCAAGGAAGCGGCAGAGCGTTGGGCTGCATTATGAACCCATCCAGTAATTTCCACGGGGGTACTGTTGGCAATTGTAAACTGCGATACACCCAAACTGATGGTTATTCTTAGTTATGTGCAATAAATCATTACCTTATTGCAATAAATATTTATGTGTTCTTAAAGAAAAATAAATCACTAGATAGAGGGCTAATTCATAAATTGTCTCTCCAACATCAATACAGTTAGCTAAGAGAACACATTCCCCTTTCTGGGCGGGAGTCCAATGTTTTTAAACTCTATTTCTAAACTCTTCAGAAATGAAGGATTGAGGATATTTTTTCTTATAAAAAAAGAATAATAACAAGGTTCGAGCAATGGCTCAAAAGCGGGATACCCTACAAGAACAGACTCCTTAAATCCAATTTTGTGCTGGTATACTGCACCTAAAAATAATTTACGAATAAGCTTAATTATTAGGTTAAAGGCTAATTGCTAATTGGGCAAAAACATCTTCGATTAGCGATTAGCCATTCATTACTCAGGCTTGAACAACACCAAAATCTTATCAACAATCGCATCGCCAGCGCGGGTTTTTAGAATAGAATATGCTAATTCAATGAAAGTAAAATCAGGGCAATTGTCGGTTTTAATCAATTTGCTGGCAGGATAAAAAGTAATATCGTTAACCATCCCTTCATTAGTTATCCCTGTTTGCCAGCCTGTTTGATTCCAGGACAGGGATTTGCCACGTAAAGTCAACTGAAACCACTCGATATTATCTTCTCGCAGGTCAATAAACAGATCGAAATAAGGTTCTCCACCCTGATACCATACTCTTTTGACCCCATCTCCCTTGGCTGAGGTTAGCTTCTGATCGATCTGTCGCAATGAAGCACCCAGCCCAGCAATCTCATCCCGATCCATAGCCATATCCATTTTTCGCATAGCAGCAAAGTTAATTACGTCACAATCAATCTGGGTGTAGGTTGACAGTTCGTTAAATAAGTAAGGCACAGATTCTCTCTTTAGAACATATTGTTGGATACGAGACTTCTGAGGGTGACTCCGGATTGAGATCGGGTTAGAGGCTGCAAGCCAGCGACCAGCGGTAAAAGAAAAACCGACTTGTCAGCGCAGGTTTGTCCATCTAATTGGCTATTTATAAATATTTTGCTTCAACCCGCCTTTACGCAACGAACAAACTTCATCGTTTTATCTGCCCTGCCTGGACGGAGAGAATTTGAGAAGAATTCAACCATTGGGCATCGAAGGAACCTAAGTGAGTGGTGGTAATCAGGGTCTGAAAGCGGTCTTGAATGGCATCTAACAGTTGGTTTTGGCGGTTTGGGTCTAACTCGGCTAGAACATCATCAAGCAACAACAGCGGCGGTTCTCCAACGACTTCTTCAATCAGCTTTAGCTCTGCCAGCTTCAGCGCCAAGACGAGGGTTCGCTGCTGACCTTGGGAGCCATAAATTCTTGCTGGTGTTTGGTTGATGGTAAACTCAACTTCGTCCCGGTGGGGACCGACGAGGGTTGTGCCTTGGTGGCGTTCGACGACCCGACGCTGTTGAATTTTCTCTAAAAAAGCTTGCTGCACCGCTTCTGGGTCGTCCTTTTCCAGGGTGACATTGGGGGCATATTTCAATTCCAGCACTTCAGCTCTACCGCTAATGCTAGCGTGCCAAGCCTGAGCGAGAGGTGCCAGCCGTGTCAGGACTCTGGCTCGACGACGGGTGACGCGAGAACCCGCGATCGCTAATTGGACATCCCACAACGCTAATTCAGAGTCCCGATTCAAGTCTCCAGACTCGGTGACAACTTCCTCTTGCCTGCTGGCAGAAGAAGGTTGGGCTTTTCTCGCTTCTTGTCTTAATAAGGCGTTGCGCTGTCGTAATACTTGGTTATATTGCTGCAAAATGTGGGCGTAGACGGGTTCCAACTGGGTGAGGATGG
This sequence comes from Coleofasciculus sp. FACHB-1120, assembly GCF_014698845.1. Taxonomy (NCBI): domain Bacteria; kingdom Bacillati; phylum Cyanobacteriota; class Cyanophyceae; order Coleofasciculales; family Coleofasciculaceae; genus Coleofasciculus; species Coleofasciculus sp. FACHB-1120. The sequence goes on from NZ_JACJTV010000028.1 coordinate 65,383, forward strand.
AATCTAGCCAGTTGCGACGTTGTTCGGGGGCACCTCGTACCAGATCCAAATCTAAACTGGAGAATTCTACAGCGTTGAGGACGCCGAGAAAATCCATCTGGCGTCGCAAAGCTTCTTGGTTAATAGCTGCGGTGCGACGCCCTTGAGTGCGGAGGGTCAAAGCCAGATCCACTAAGCCGTTAGCCCGTTCCAGTGTTGCTGTAATTTTACCGTCCGCCGAGCCTTCGCGGATCAGGTCGCGATCGCGTCCGGCTCGATGGCTTTTGAGAGTTGATAGTAACTCGACTGCTTCCAAAAGATTGGATTTCCCTTGGGCATTATTCCCCACCAAAATCGTCTTAGGAGCCTCGAAATCAACCTCGCAGTCTAAGTAGTTGCGAAACTGTCGGAGGTGGAGAGTTTTGAGATACATAGCTAATGGGTCATTGGTGATTATTTTCAGCCTAAATTCTTCCGATAACCAGTCCTAAATGCCCCATTACCTATTAGCGATTACTGATTACCGTCTGCCTTTGTAGAAAAAACGGATAAACAGTTTTTCCATTTCCACCCAAACGAACATTAAGGAACTGAAGGCGATACAAATACCGAGTTCTGTGAGGGTGAGATAGTGAGTTCCAAAGAAAGAACGCAGAGGGGGTACGTAGACGAGCATTAGCTGCAACGCCGTGGTGACAACCACTGCTCCCCACAAATACAGGTTGGTAAAGGGATTTAACTCGATCGTCAGTCGGCTGTTAGAACGAACCGCTAAAGCGTGTCCCATCTGAGCGAGACACAAGGTTGTAAAGACCATCGTTTTCCAAACGTCTGGATTTCCCTGATAGCCGGGTGCATGAGTATAGTTGTAAGCCCATGCCATCAAAGCAATACTGATAATCGCAAAGATAATCCCAATCCGAACCATGTAAGCACCCAGCCCTTGGGCAAAAATACTTTCGCGGGGATTCATGGGAGGACGGCGCATCACGTCGGGTTCTGCGGGTTCTACGGCAAGGGCGAGAGCGGGTAAACCATCCGTAACCAGGTTCATCCACAGAATCTGCAACGGCGAGAGCGGAACGCCTCCCAAGCCAAGGAGCGGTGCAGCTGCAATGGTCAACACTTCGCCGATATTGCTGCCCAAAATGTATTTAATAAAGCGGCGAATATTACTGTAAACAGTCCGCCCTTCTTCGGTAGCAGCGACGATGGTGGCGAAGTTGTCGTCCAGTAGCACCATATCGCTGGCTTCTTTGCTAACATCGGTGCCGGTAATGCCCATTGCAATGCCGATGTCGGCTTGTTTGAGGGCTGGGGCATCGTTGACGCCATCGCCGGTCATGGCGACGAATCTACCGCGACGTTGGAGGGCTTGGACAATGCGGAGTTTGTGTTCGGGGGCAACACGGGCGTAGATATTGACTTCGTCAACGACTTGATCTAGCTCCTCGGGGCTAAACTTTTGCAGTTGTTGACCTGTGAGGACGCGATCGCCTTCTTGGGCTATCCCTAAATCTTGGGCGATCGCTTGTGCTGTCAGCTGGTGGTCGCCAGTAATCATCATGGCTCGAATTCCAGCGGCTTTGCATTTGGCGACTGCGTCCCGCACTTCCGGACGCGGAGCATCCTGCATTCCGACTAAACCCAGCCAAACCAATTCTTGCTCATGTGTTTCCTCCGATCCTTCGGGCGGAACAGTGTCTAAAGGCTTGTAAGCAAATCCCAGCACCCGCAAGCCCTTACTTGCCATCTGGTTGTTTTGCTCCAGAATTTGAGTTCGTTGCTCATCGCGCAGAACTTCACTCTGGTCGCCTACCTGAATTTGTGTACAACGCTCCAAAATCAACTCTGGAGAACCCTTCGTAAACATCAGATGGCTGCTAGAAAAAGGCGTGTTTTGAATCCAAGCTCTCGCTTCGCAAATCACGCTCATCCGCTTGCGTTCGGAGGAAAAAGGAAACTCGACAAGGCGCGGCATTTGGCGGCTGAGCGGTTCTTTATCAATTCCTCCCTTACCGGCAAGGACAATTAATGCCCCTTCGGTGGGATCGCCGAGAATCGCCCACTCATTTTTGTCGTGCTGCAACATCGCGTCGTTACAAAGCACGCAGCCAAGCATGAGGGTTTGCAGATCCCGATACTGGTCTGCGGATACCTGCCGCTCGTCCAGATAAAATTCTCCGGTGGGGATATAACCTTCGCCGGTAACGCGGAAGGTGTGGTTTGCCGTGTCTACCCGCTGCACCACCATTTTATTTTGGGTGAGGGTGCCGGTTTTATCTGAGCAGATAGTCGTGACGGAACCGAGGGTTTCTACCGCAGGGAGTTTGCGAATCAGTGCGTGGCGGCGTACCATCCGCTGGGTTCCCAGCGCCAACGTCACCGTGATCACGGCTGGCAAGCCTTCTGGGACTACTGCCACTGCCATTGAGAGAGAAACTTCCACCAGTTCTTGCAAGACGCCCCAATCCCAACGTCCAAGGCTGAAGCGGCTTTGGAGCAATCCACCCACCACGACCAAAGCGACTAAGATCAAAGAACCCGATACCAGCACGTTGCCCAGTTGGGACATCCGCTGTTGCAGGGGGGTCGCTTCGCTTTCGACGGATTGCAGCATATCGGCAATTTTGCCGAGTTCCGTCTTCATGCCAGTGCCAGTGACGATGACCTTGCCGCGTCCTTGGACGACTTCAGTACCTTGAAAGACTAAGTTAATGCGATCGCCCAACGCGGTTTCTTCACTCAGATGCACCGCTGCCTGCTTACTCGATGGATGGGCTTCGCCGGTTAGTGCCGATTCCCGCACTTGCAGATTGGATTCTTCAATTAGACGCCCGTCGGCTGAAACCTGCACCCCTGCTTCTAGGAGCATGATGTCTCCTGGAACAAGATCCTTGCCGTCTACCTCTATTTGTCTGCCATCTCGGATCGTTCGCACTTTCGGAGAGGAAAGCTTCTTGAGAGCGGCAAGTGCTTTTTCGGCGCGGCTTTCCTGGAGATAGCCCAAGACGCCGTTAAGGATGACAATCAGTAAAATTGCAATCGTGTCCTTGAAGGGAATTTCACCAGGGGCTAATCTTCCAGCGCGTAAATCCACTAAGTCTAGAATCCCAGAAATCAGCGCTACTAGAATCAGCATCAACAACATGATGTTCTTGAACTGATCGAGCAAGATTTCCCAGGTACTTCGACCCGCAGTTTCTTGCAGTTCGTTGGGACCGTATTGCTGCAACCGCTGTTTGGCTTCCTGGGTCGTCAGACCTGCTTCTGGGTCGCTTGCTAGCTGCTCCAGTGTCTTGTCCACTGGTAGAGTATGCCAGACGCTTGCTAGATCGGGTTTTGAATGTGAAGGAGATGGGGTCACGGGAAATGCTTTAACACCTACTAGCACTTAATCATAGGGCTTAAATCCGGTGACTGGGAGGTATTTTAAGGAGTGCGTAGGGGTGATTGTGGAACCAAAACCGATATCGCTTCAGGAATTAGGCGAAATTTGGCAGGCGTGTAAGTGGTGATTTCACCATCCGTATTAATCGGGAGAGGTTTCAGTGTGGATACTTCAATTTCCCGCCCTTGAAGACTTCTCACCTCAGACCATTCTGCTTGTTTTCCTTTGAGCATGGCAGGTAGCAAGCGGACGATCTGCCATGCATTTTGAACTTCCAAGCTGTACAGATCCAAGCGCTGGTCGTCAATACTAGCATCGTCAGCGACGGTCATGCCACCGCCGTAATATCGACCGTTTCCGACTGCAATTTGCACGGTTCTCACCTGGATAGATTCGTCATTGAGACGAATTTCTGCGAGAAACGGTCGCGATCGCCCAACCACCTGGATGGCGGTGACTGCGTAGGCGAAGACTCCCCAGCGTTGCTTAATTTCTTTGGTTAGCTGCTGAGTAATTTGCACGCTCAATCCGAGACTTGCAACATTGAAGAAGTGCTTTCCATTCACCCAACCTAAGTCAATTCGCTGTTCTTGACCTGTTGCGATTACCTCGCAAGCTTCAGGGAGGGAGACAGGAACGGAAAGGGTTCGTGCCAGATCGTTGGCTGTTCCTAAGGGCAGGATGCCCAGGGGGAGTTGGGTGTCAATTAGACCCTCGGCGGCAGCATTTAGGGTGCCATCTCCGCCACCGATGATAACGAGATCGACGCGATCGCAGTAGCGACGGATAATTTCTGGTAGCTGCTGGGGCTTTTGTGTGGACTCTTCTTGCAGGTCAAAGCCTAACTCCTGCAATTTGGCAACCGCCTCTGATAAACCCTCTTTTCCTCGGCGTGCGTGGCGATTTAGCAGCAACAATGCTCGCCGGTTCATGTTGAGCCTCTTCCATTAATTGTTAATTATCTTGACAAACCTTTGATAAAAAGAAATCTATCTGGGGAGGCAAGAGGAATTGAAGCTTGAAGGAGAATTTTAGCTAACCCCAAATCTTAACTTGACAATTTGCTACTTTGTAACTTTGATAATTTTTGGGTAGTGCTGAATAGTAATGGTCACGAACGAAGAGAGGCATTGTAATGATGCACAAAGTACCAAATTGCCCCAATATGATTGCTCAATTTTTTAGAGAACGATAACG
>NZ_JACJTV010000029.1 GCF_014698845.1 Coleofasciculus sp. FACHB-1120
GACAGCAATTAAGTAGTCATTACCACTGTCGATGATTTGCTGGATGGTTTTTTTTGGGCGTGTAAGGCATCCATACTGAAACAGACACCTTTGAGTTGTAAAACATTCAACAAGCTTTGCACTGTGGCAATTTCACTTTCCAGACGATTGTGCATGGGTTGTAATCCTACCACCACGCCTTGTTGAATCCTAAATGCCGATACGACACTAACGAAATCTTGATAGGCATTGTCGTAGTCTTTGACGCTAGCTTTAATACTCTTGCCATCCATCGCTACTTGCTCGCTTAGGGACACTCCGAAGGCCTCGCTTGCCCAAGCATTGAATGCCTTGGTCAATTCCAAAAAGTCAATCCTCACCATCACTCGTCGAATCGTCGAGTAAGATGGTAGTCGTGTCTGAGGCAGCTCCATTAACTCCAGCAAGGCTTTTTGGTGGCGCTCAACAAAGTCTTCTAGCGCTCGATACCCTAAACAATTACTCATTGTCCCCATGAGTACCAGCACCAGTACTACCCACAGGGGATAGCGTGGCTGGGTACGGAAATCTCGGATTTGTTGCAGATGTTCTATCAGGCTGCTCATTGGAGGGTAGACAACAACCACTTCCTCTATTTTCTTTTTTCTCTGTTCAATAAATCAGCCCTGCGCCCTTAGCACAAGCACAACTTGCCGTGAACAAATCTTCTTTGTGTTCGAGTCCCGGTTCTCGGAAGTGTACCTGCGGATCGATGACTCCCGGCAACAAAGTCAGACCTTAGGCGTCTACCTCTTTATCCACTGGTAAACTATCAGATGCTAGGATTTCAGGTGTAACCCGGATCATTTCCCGAGCCAAGGTTTGCACCTCCCCAACCAAAAATTCACCCGTAGGGAGGAGAATTCGAGCATTGTGAATCAACAGATAGGGGGCAGAAGACAGGGTAATCAGTTGTTGATGCAGTGGTTAAGTGTGAGCGACAATTGTAGGATGCGATCGCGCTTTATCGTAAGATGGCACTTTTTTAAACTGAGCATCCGGCAACCGGGCAAACCACAGAAGCTAAATATCTGTAATCTTAGCCGGATATATTTAGACAAAATTTGTACACAATATATATAGCTAATCATCCGTCTTCCTTAAGATAAATAATTACCTAGGGAATCAATTTCATTCATTTGCTTGAGTGATTAACCGTTTATGACTGACGTGCAGAATCAACAACCTGACCTCCAACCCCAACCAAAAGCTGAAAATCCTTTCGTAGAAGGAATTAAAACGATTGGCTTGAGTGCCATTCTGGCTTTTGGAATTCGCTCTTTTGTGGCGGAAGCACGCTACATTCCTTCGGGTTCAATGCTGCCTACACTACAAATCAATGACCGTCTGATTATAGACAAGGTTAGTTACAACTTCCGATCTCCTCAGCGGGGAGACATTGTGGTGTTTGCGCCGACCGAAGCGCTAGAAAAGCAAAACTTTCACGATGCTTTTATTAAGCGCGTGATTGGTTTACCTGGGGAAAAGATAGAAGTGAAAGGGGGACGGGTGTATGTCAACGGGAAACCCCTGTCAGAAAAATATATTGAAGAACAGCCACAGTATACCTATGGGCCGGTGACGGTGCCAGAAAACTCCTACCTGGTACTGGGTGATAATCGCAACAACAGTTACGACAGCCACTATTGGGGTTTTGTCCCCCGCGAAAAAATCATTGGTCGTGCTGTCGTGCGCTTCTGGCCCATTCAACGTGCCGGAGAAGTGGATAGCGCTCCAGCTTATACCAAGGAACAGTAGGAAGCAGGGGCAGATTTCACCAAGATATTTGTGCGTCACGAACCCCCTTGCTCAACCCGCCCCTACAGTCAGATGTTTCTTCGGTTTGACTGACTAATTACCCATTACCCAAGTTTGTAAAACCCGACCCGTCAGCGATCGCCCTAGCCAAGGGGTATTCTCTGAGCGGGATTTCAGGGTTTGTCTGTCCGCTGTCCAGCTCAACTGGGGGTCAAATAAGACCAGTTCAGCCGGTTGACCGGGCGCGATCGCTGGGGGTTTTTGCTGCAAACACTCCGCCGGATGGGTACTTAAAACCCGCCACAGTTCTAAAGCTGACCACTCTCCAGTCTCGACAAAGGTGTGCCACAGAAGCGACAAAGCCAACTCTAGACCAATTACGCCTGCGGGTGCTTCGGAAAAGGCGACCGTTTTCTCTTCGTAGGTGTAGGGAGTATGGTCAATCGCGATCGCGTCTAATACCCCACTCTGTATCCCCTGAATCAGCGCCGCTTGGTCAGAAGAATTGCCCAGAGGGGGTTCTAGTCGCAAGTTCGAGTCGTAACTGCCTACCGCCTCCGTATTGTGCAATAAATGCATCCAGGTAGTACTCGCGGCGATCGGTAAATTCCGCGCCTTGGCATTCGCAATTAGCTCAACGCTGCGAGCAGTAGAAACGCGCATGATATGGACAGGGGTGCGAGTAGCTTCCACCACTTCCAGCAAAGCAGCCAGCGCCGATGTTTCTGCGATCGCTGGGTTTCCTGGCAAGCCAAAGCGAATCGACGCCGTGCCTTCTCTCATTACTCCATTGCCGCTCAAAGCGCGATCGCAAGGCCACAAAGCCACAGGTTTTCCTAACGGCTGGAGATATTCCAACAGGCGGCGCAGCAGCGCCAGATTCTGCACAGGTTGACCATCTGCAAAGCCGACCACCCCAGCCGCCGCCAGTTCAGCCAGGGATGTCATCTGCTGCCCTTGAATACCAACAGTCAGCGCCCCCCAAAATTCAATTTTGGATTTTGGATGTTGGATTTTGGCTTGTTGAAGGTAGGCTAAACCCCCTAAATTGTCGAGAACGGGTAGAGTATCTGGCAAGATTGCCAGTCGAGTAAAGCCCCCGGCTGCTGCCGCATCAACGAGCGAGGCTAGGGTTTCCCGCTCTTCAAACCCAGGCTCACCAGAGTGGCTATATAAATCTACTAACCCTGGCCCTACGACAAATCCACGACAATCCCGGACAGTCGTGTCAGCGGACAAGTCAGAAATTTCAGTTTCGACTGCTTGGATATAACCGTCAGCAATCAGAATATCGGCAATCTGGTCGGTTCCAGAAACTGGGTCGATGACCCGTACTTGTTGGAGCAGTTCATTCATAATCGTTTCGAGTTTTGAGTTTTGAGTTTTGAGATAAAAAGTTTCTTCATTCAAAACTCAAAATTCATAACTCATCACTCTACAATGCACCGGCAGCCGTTTGATCGAGAACGCCCCCACCTAAGTGAGTTGTGACATTCATTGCTTGCAGCACCGGCGTACTTTCTGGCCCTTGAAGATAGTCGATGACCGTCACTGCCCCGTTCCCCTGCTTAATGCTCCAGAAATTTTCTGGATTTAAACCCAAAAGGTAGCAGAGTAAGACTTTGTTCGTGGCGTCGTGAGCAACCACCAAACCTGTTTTCGGTCGATCTCCAGAATAAGACGAGACGATGTCTTGCCAAGCTGCGATCGCTCTATCCCAAACTTGTTGCAAGTTTTCTCCTTCTGGCATCTGCACTGTCTGCGGAAACTCTCGCCACTGTTGCAGCATTCCTGGATACGACAGCTCAATTTCTTCTTCAAATTTTCCTTCCCACAGCCCGTGACCAATTTCTGCCAAAGGTGCCTGTAGTTCAATCTGGACGTTAGGGTGATATTTCAGAATAATTTCGGCTGTTTCCTTGGGACGCAGCATCGGGCTTGTTACCGCAAAGTCAATCGGCACATCTTTGAGAAACTCCGCCGCCTTCCGGGCTTGTTCTCGACCGTTATCGTTGAGGGGCACATCAATTTGCCCTTGAAAGCGTTTCTGGCGATTCCAGTCGGTTTCCCCGTGGCGTACCAGCAACAAACGGAGTCCGCGATGACCCGGACGCGGCTTTGGCAGCACTTCTCCCACATGGGCAGTGAGATTCATCGACTCTAATTGCGCCGGTTTGCCCCAACCAGCGGCAAAATTTAGCACGCTGATGCCGCAATTCGACTGTTGAATCGAATGGTAGCGCTGTGGCGATATTCCAATTGCCGTACTGAGCAAAGCCCGGTTGATGCCGTTATGCCCCACAATGAGAATCGTCTCTCCCGCATGGCGGGATAAAGTTTCCTGCCAGAATTGCCGCGCTTGCTCGTAGATGGCTAAGACTGGGAAGTGTTCTTTTAGTCCCTCTGGCGTCGGGACGCTCATCCGAAATTCCTGGGGACGCTCATGCCAACATTGGTAATCTTCAGGAAATTTCTCCTGCACTTCCACGGAAAGCATTTTCTGCCAAAGGGGTAAATCGATTTCCATCAAGTTATCTGACGCTGTTAAGGGGGCCGGCGTCGCCAAACTGGATTGAACGATCTCTGCGGTTGCTTTCGCCCGTTGCAGGGGGCTACTGTAAATCGCATCAATTTTCAAGTTACTCAGAGTAGCGCCAAGTTGACGGGCAGTCGCGCGACCTTTTTCCGTCAAAATTGATTCATCACAGCGGCCCTGAATTCTACGCTCACTGTTATAGCTGCTCTGACCATGACGCACGAGAATGACTCGAGTATTCAGGGTGATATCCTCCGTGGAAACTAGCACTGCAAAGACAGCAGCCTACATCTTCTCGTTCGCTGGCTCAGCTTTTGAAGAATTAGGTCGGCTCTGCCTCAGTTTGGTAAGGTAAAGTTCCCCTAATGCTCTAGGCAAGAAATCTACGCCCATCATCAAGAGCAAAAAGGTTCAGGAGAATTTTAACCTGTCCCGGACACGCATCTAAGATATTCCTCATAGGTGCCGTGACACTAAGAGCCTACAGGAGTTTTCATGACAATTAAGCGGTTGCTTTTGGGATTGCTGACAATTTTGGCTTTGTTTCTGATTACCCACTCATTACTGGATAGCTGGAATCAGCCTCAGATTCAAGGTCGCCTGGAACTGTACCAAACGAATTTGTTACTCCAAGCGAGTGAGTGGCAGGGCGACAAAGCTGGTGATGCCAATTTAACAAACGCCCGGAACGCTCTTTTAGGTGAAGACCCTTTAAAAACTGCCCAAAAGCAGTATGACGAAGCGCGTTCGGAGGATCGAGCCACTCTGGAAAAGCTACAAGGGCAGCTCGAAAAGCTGAAATCGGAAGCCGATGTGAATCCAGATACAGCCAAATCACCGCAGCCATTGCAGGCGTCAATCAAGAAGGTAAAACAGCTGATTGCTGAGCTTGACTTGCGGTTTGGAATTTTACAAGCGCAACAAGGACAAACAGACGCGGCGATTAAAACTTGGACGGAATTAATTAATCAGTCTAAACAGGAAGCGTCGAGCGAGTTACAAACTAAGCCAGCGGCGGTTTTGGTAGGACTTTGGAGCAATCCACCCAGCCTGATGTTGGATGCCCAGTCGCAGATTCAACAGCATTTAGACGGCTGGTTCCGCGATCGCGCTTTGAAAAAACTCTACCAAGTACAAGAGCGTCAGGAGGCGCTGGCGGCACTCCAGGCGCGAGAACAGGAACGCGCTGAAGCTGCAATTGTAAAATTAGCGATTGTCGGAGCAATCCCCCTAGCAGGAGTATTGATGGGATTAGGATTGCTGATTTTCCTGGTAATGGGAGTGCTAATTAAGGGAAAAGAAGCCATCCTTGCTCAAAATGGCGATGTCCCCTGGACAACCCCTTGGAATGCCGAAATTATTTGGCAGGTGTTCGTTGTGGGTTTTTTCTTTATCGGTCAATTTCTGCTGCCGCTCTTTTTTAGCTTACTGCCGCTAAACCGAGCCAGCTTTGATATTCGGACACAAGCTGCTTTTGTTCTAGTGAGTTACGCAACATTGGCATTTGAGTGTCTGCTGGTTCTGTATTTATCCATCCGCTCTTTTTTACCGTTGCCAGAAGGTTGGTTTCGATTCAATTGGCGGGGAAACTGGATTCTTTGGGGATTGGGCGGCTATTTAGTAGCGCTTCCTCTAGTGATTGTGGTGTCGCTGCTTAACCAAAAGCTGTGGCAAGGACAGGGGGGCAGTAATCCGCTTTTACCGATTGCTCTAGAGGGGCAAGATAGCGTGGCGCTGGCGATCTTTTTCTTGACGGCGGCGGTGGCGGCACCGTTGTTTGAGGAGTTCTTGTTTCGCGGTTTTCTGTTGCCGTCTCTCACTCGTTATATGCCCGTTTGGGGAGCGATCGCGCTCAGTAGCTTGTTTTTTGCAATTGTTCACCTGAATCTATCAGAAATCTTACCCCTGGCAACTTTGGGGATGGTTTTGGGAGTGGTTTATACGCGATCGCGCAACCTCCTTGCACCGATGCTCCTCCACTCTCTTTGGAATGGCGGCACTTTGCTGAGTCTTTTCCTCTTGGGTAGTGGATCTGCCTAATGTTTCCTGGCGCTCATTGTTAAGAAGAATCAATGCTTTCCGTCTTGTGATAGATGCGTTACTCAAGTGGGAACACTAAGAGCGGAAAGCAAATTTTTCAAGGGTTCACACAAATGACGAATGGAAACTCTACTGATGCCAGCAAAAAAATCGCCGCTGGAGTCTGCGGCATTCTTATCGGGGCTTTAGGTATCCATAAGTTTGTTCTTGGCTACAACACAGAAGGCATCATCATGTTGCTGGTTAGCCTGCTTACTTGTGGAATTGGTGCGCCAATTATGGGAATTATTGGTTTAATCGAGGGAATAATTTATTTGACAAAATCTGACGAAGAATTCGTCAGCACTTACCTTGTTAGCAAGAAAGGTTGGTTTTAGAGCGACCCCTGCGAACGTGCTTGGGTAGATGCTAGCTTAACTTGAGCCATGTCTAAACTATCTCGCTCTAATCTGTCTAGCAATGCTCGACAGATTCGCTGGTTGATATTAGGAATATGTTCAGCACCTCTAGTAGGAACCTACTTTTATAACCAAGGATATAAAGTAACGTTCCTGGTTTGCCCAATTCGGCACTTTACGGGGATTCCTTGTCCTACCTGTGGCATGACTCGGTCTTTTATGGCAATTGTGCGAGGAGATTGGAGCTGCGCCTTAGCAGAACACCTGTTCGGCCCAGTTTTATTCGCTGCCTTTTTGATTGCAACAGTTCATATTACACTTGAACTAATCGCGGGACGTAAAATCGCCGCCTTGTATGTTCAAATACTGAGGAACCGAAAGCTACAGGTGCTGAGCTTACTTCTAGTTTTAAGCTACCATGCGTTGCGATTGTATTATTTATCAAAGTCTGGAGAGCTGTATGTCGCCTTGGTTCATTCACCCTTGGGTCAGCTAATTTTTTGAGGAATTCATGATTTTTAAAAAAGTTTAACTTTTAGGTCAAATTATTGGTTATCGCTTATTTTTATTCTGTTGTTTTTGCAACGATTAATCTAACAGAATAGGGTGATAATTTATTCATTTTTAAATTAGGTTTTTTCTGTAAATCCTTCTTCTGAGCTAATATGCTAATACGCAAACCCAAAAAACTGATTTTCCCCCTGTTCTTAGCTTTGTTAGGCATGGGATATTTCGGTGCCCTGTCTAGCTTGGAGATTAACTTCTTCTTTAGGGGCTATGCCGCGCTCATGCCAATGCAGGCTGTAGCACTGGTCTACGTGATGTATCTTCGCTGGAGTAGCCGTTAACCGTTTGCGGGTAACTAACTTAAAAAAGATTAAGAATTTTTGCGCGATCGCTCGGACTTTCGCCTACCCTCAAAATAGAGACGCTAGAACAGTCTGGCGTTGAGGTGTCGTGGAAAGTCCCAAGATTCTCTATGCAATCCCCCCAAACCGTAGTCGCTACCCCTGCATCGCCGATAGAGACGATCGCCTTGGATGTCACAGGCATGAAATGTGCAGGCTGCGTGAAAGCGGTAGAAAAGCAGCTAAACCAGCATCCAGGCGTCGTTTCCGCCCGCGTTAATCTGGTGACAGAAGTCGCTGTCGTAGAATGCGAAGCTGGTGCGATTGACCCAGTTGCGTTAGCCAAAGAGGTGACAGAAGCCGGATTTCCGACCCAGCCTCGTCTCGCCACCACCGCAGGCGAAAAAGCAAAAGAGGCGCTGAGTCCAGCAGAACGGCACGCCCTGGAAAATCGCCAGCAGTTAAGGCAATTAGTTATTGCGGGCATCCTGATTGTGCTGTCCGCAATGGGTCATCTCAATCAACACTTCATCTCTTTCCCCGATTATCTTTCACCCCTCACTAACATTTGGTTTCACTGGGGATTAGCAACGGCAGCGTTACTCTTTCCTGGACGCCAGATATTAGTTGATGGGTGGCGTGGCTTGCGGCGAAATGCTCCCAATATGAATACCTTGGTGGCGCTAGGAACGCTTACAGCCTATACGGCTAGCTGTGTGGCGTTGCTATTCCCTCGGCTCGGTTGGGACTGTTTCTTTGATGAGCCAGTCATGCTTTTAGGCTTTATCCTGCTAGGGCGCACCTTAGAGCAACGGGCGAGAGGTCGTGCTGCCGCAGCGTTTCAGGCATTATTGGCGCTCCAGCCAAAAGTCGCTCGTTTAATTGCCAATCCCACGGTTACTGGCTCTACGCCCACAGGAAGTGCCAAGGGGAGCGACTTCGGGGGCATTGAAATCCCCGTTGAGCAAGTCCGCGTAGGTGAATGGTTGCGGGTTTTGCCGGGAGAGCAGATCCCGGTCGATGCAGAAGTGGTGGCGGGTCAGACAACGGTGAATGAGTCAATGTTAACTGGGGAGCCGGTTCCAGTCGTGAAGCAACCGGGAGACTCGGTGGCAGCTGGGACGCTGAATCAGTCGGGAGCGATCGCGATCAAGGCAACTCGCACCGGCAAGGACACGACTCTGGCGCAAATTGTCGCCCTGGTCGAAGAAGCCCAGATCCGGAAGGCTCCCGTGCAGCTATTGGCGGATACGGTCGCGGGGTACTTCACCTACGGCGTCCTGGCAGCAGCAACGTTAACGTTTCTATTTTGGTACTTCATCGGCTCTCAACTTTGGCCTGAGGTCACGATGTTGAGCGCAGTCGGCATAGAAAGCCACTCAGCGATGCATCACGCCATCGGCATGGGCGGGGAAACCCCACCTCTCCAGCACTCAGCTTTGTTACTCAGTTTAAAGCTAGCAATTTCGGTTTCCGTCATCGCTTGCCCCTGCGCTTTAGGCTTAGCGACCCCTACGGCAATCTTGGTAGGAACGGGTCTGGGGGCAGAAAGAGGGCTGTTGATCAAAGGCGGCGACGTGCTGGAACGGGTACACCATCTGAATATCGTCGTATTTGATAAGACAGGTACTCTCACCACAGGTCATCCCATCGTGACTGATTGCTGGCCCATAGGGAATTTCCTCCCAGAAAGCCTCCTCCAACTGGCAGCAGCGGCAGAAAGTGGCACAACCCATCCCCTCGCAGAAGCAATCGGGGAGGAGGCGCACCGCCAAGAGTTAACCATCCCCCTTGCCCATGAGTTTTATACGGAACCGGGGCTAGGGGTATCGGCTTTGGTCGAAGGCGTACGGGTTTTACTGGGGAATGCAGACTGGTTGACTCAGCAAGGAATTTCCCTCAACGATTCCGAACAAAACCAGGCTCAGCAACTAGCCTCTGCGGGTAAAACAGTGGTTTATGTCGCCGCTGACGGTCAATTAGCGGGGTTGATTGGCGTCACCGATACCCTGCGACCAGATGCAAAAGCAACGGTGTCTCGCTTGCGACAAATGGGATTGCGGGTGATGTTGCTGACTGGAGATCACCTGGAAGCGGCAAGAGCGATCGCGTCCCAGTTGGAACTTAATCCAGACTCCGATGTCTTAGCAGATGTCCGTCCAGACGCCAAAGCCGCCGCGATTGCCCAGCTACAAGCTCAGGGCCAACACGTCGCAATGGTAGGCGATGGCATCAACGATGCCCCCGCTTTGGCACAAGCCGATGTCGGCATTTCCCTCCAAGGGGGAACCGATGTCGCTATCGAAACCGCTCAAATTGTTCTCATGCGCGATCGCCTTCTGGATGTTGTCAAGTCAATCCAGCTTTCCCGTGCGACTTTCAACAAAATCCGCCAAAATCTGTTTTGGGCGTTTGCTTACAACACCATCTCCTTGCCGGTTGCTGCGGGCGTGTTGCTACCCACTTTTGGGCTTGTTCTCAGCCCATCTGCTGCCGGAGCATTAATGGCTTTTAGTTCGGTCAGCGTCGTCACTAACTCGCTTTTACTCCGTAAATCTTTATCTACCGATAACTGATTGAGGTCAGGCGGGTTTATCAGTCGGATTAATTCCTTACAAATATCTGAATTAAACCCGCTTTTCCCTAACTGCCAACTAACAATTGACCGCTAACCCGGTGTGCCACAATATGATAGAGGAGATTTTAATCCTCCCAACACATCAAGCCTGCTCCAAGCTGACGACACTGGCTTCAGGAAAGGCGAGGGTGTTACGCTGGAGTCCTACCAACCTCCACCAAAGCGCCTCTTGTTTTCCTCAAGATAATGCTCGGTCGAGTGTTGATATTCAGGGTGCAGGCACAGGCGCTTATCCCGCCGGTTGAGAATGGTGCCAATGTTAGTCTAAGTAACTGTTTTTCACAAACCAACCGCCCTCTTCTAAATAATTTTTCAATGGCTGTAAAACTGCATCTGAACCATATATTGATTATTGAAGATGATCAGGGACGTAAGGAGTTTCCCTTAGAAAAGCCCGAATATTGCATTGGTAGAGACCAGAAGTGTGATATCCGGTTGTACTCCCAATTTGTATCGCGTCGGCACGCAACTTTAGTGCAAAAATTGCGTGCGGATGGCTCTTACTATTACCGAATTGTCGATGGCGACAAAGGCAAGCCCAGCGCCAATGGTCTCCTGATCAATGGTCGAAAACTCCAAGCTCACGATCTCGAAGATGAAGATGAGATTGTGTTTGGACCGCAAGTGCGGGCACGCTATTTCCACCTGAAGCGAGAATCTATTCCCACGGGACCTCCAGATGAGTGGGACATTACCCTAATTAGTCCCAATATGGTTGGCGACGGGGAAGAACCTTAATCTTCTGCATGAATCTTCTGCATGAATTTTCTGCATGAAAATCTTGCCTCCGAGCTTCTCAGGGGGCAGATTGCCTATCCGGCAACGCTTTCAACCAGCTGCCAATGGCGATTTTCCGCGATCGCCTGATGCACCTGATAGAACATCTGGTGGCAGTGGTTGTCCACTTGCAGGGGCAATTCTTCATTCTTGACTACAAAATTCATCCGTGCTTCTCGCTCGGTCGCAGTTGATTTATCGATTAGCACTTCTACCGTCACTAGCTTGGCAAAGGAGACATGACCCGGTATCTCGCGAGCCATCAAGTAGTCTCCCGTGTTATAGATAATATCGAAATGGCAGGACTCCAAAACTTCTATGAGCACCTGCTGGAGACGCTCAAGGGGAACTGCAACGATAAATGAACAAGTATAGCGAGCCATAAAAAATCCCCGACGTCAGATCCCTCGACCCTCTTATCATACCGAACCTTCGTTTCGGGTCAGAAAGGAATACTTGGTTCTAAGGCTAGAGCCATCACTCAGCCTTTATCAGCTTCTAGCATACCAGTAGCTCCTCCGGAAGAACTAAGTGGGGAAGTTATAAAAAGCACGGGCTGGGGTTGACCGATACTTTGGGAGGATGAAGGATGAAGCATGAGTGGTTGTGAATTCATCGAAGGTGCTGGTGAGCTACTTCATCCCGCTCTTGAGCAAGTAAAAAAGAGGTCGTGATGATAAGGATTGAGGAATGCAGGGCAAGCTGATTGTCTTTGAGGGCGTGGAAGGGAGCGGTAAAACAACTCAGATGCTGCTATCGCGCGATTGGCTTCTGGAAAGGATGGAGAAATCTGCAAGTTTCTCAGAGATGGCGATCACCAGAGAGCCGGGGGGTACAGAATTGGGTAAAGCTTTGCGCCGCTTGTTGCTCGAAGGGACTCTGACTCACCCAATTCAAGACCGGACAGAACTGTTGCTGTATGCAGCAGATCGATCGCAGCACGTTGAAGAGGTGCTAAAACCAACGCTGGCGGCGGGAGGAATTATTTTGTGCGATCGCTACACCGATTCGACCATCGCCTATCAAGGCTATGGTCGGGGTCTTAGCCTATCTTTAATCGAGAAGATATGTCAAATGGCGACCGATGGACTGGAAAGCGACCTCACTCTATGGCTGGATGTTGACGTTGAAATAGGTCTAGCACGCGCTAAAGCTAGGGGAAGCGCCGACCGAATGGAGCAGGCAGATTTGGCGTTCCACCAACGAGTACAGCAGGGGTTTAGAGCGTTAGCAGCAGCCTATCCCCAGCGGATTGTGCGGGTGGATGCCAGTGGCACGGAGGTAGAAGTCCAAGGGCAAATTCAGGCTATCTTGACTCAACGGTTCCGGGAATGGTCTGTAGAAAATTAAAAATTAAGAATTTCCTGGGGATGGGTAGTAGTAGCCTTGTCTTGTTAACTCAAATACAAGACCTAACCTCCTTTCCTGCAAGAAAAAGGGTTGGGAAGAGGTCAGAATTGAGCGATATTCCAAATTTTTGAATTTTGCCTTTCTTTGCGATTAAATGAATTTTTTTGCGGAACTTGTAGGACAAAACCGGGCGGTTGAGTTACTAACTCAGGCAGTGGCTCAAAATCGGATTGCTCCTGCCTATCTATTTGCGGGTCCCGAAGGCATCGGACGCAGCATGGCGGCTCGGTGCTTTGTGGAACTTTTGTTCTGTGCTAACGTACCCGCAACTGAGCCAGACGCTCTCGATCCCCTCAAGGGAGGAAGCAAGGGGAGTATTGCGTCTATAAAAAACCGCTTGCGTCAGGGCAATCATCCAGATTTATTGTGGGTGCAGCCAACCTATTTGCATCAGGGTCAAAGATTATCTGCCGCCGAAGCAGCCGAAGCCGGTATCAAGCGCAAGGCTCCGCCCCAAATCCGGCTGGAGCAAATTCGGGAAATTACTCAATTTCTGGGACGTTCGGCGTTGGAGGCACCGCGATCGCTCGTTGTGCTGGAACAAGCAGAAACAATGGCAGAATCGGCTGCAAATGCCTTACTGAAAACCCTGGAAGAACCGGGACGGGCAACACTGGTTTTAATCGCACCGGCTGAGTCGTCGTTGTTGCCGACGCTGGTATCGCGTTGTCAGCGCATTCCTTTCTACGGTTTAGACTCGGCAGCAATGGAGCAAGTGTTACGGAAGACGGGTCACGAAGAGATTTTGGAGCATCCGACGGTGTTAGCGATCGCGCAAGGCAGTCCGGGAAGTGCGATCGCTTCCTGGGAGCAACTCCAAACGATTCCACAAGACTTACTTCAGGACGTTATCCATCTACCCAAATCCCTTCGTGACGCCCTCGAACTTGCCAAACGGATTGATAAAACTCTCGATACAGAAGCCCAACTTTGGTTAGTTGATTATCTACAACACACTTACTGGCAGCAATTCTTGAACGGTGTAATACATAAATCGCCCCTCCAGCAACTAGAAAAAGCCCGCCAATCTCTCCTTGGTTATGCTCAACCGCGGCTCGTCTGGGAAGTGACGCTATTAGAAATGATTTAAGCCACCCTTTGAGAGGAAAAAATCGCCTTAACTCTCTTCAGATGAGGGCTTAAATTCAGGGGAATGAGGGCTTTTAATTTTTTCTTTTGCGTCTGGTTGCTGGCAGGCAATCATGGTTGTGATGTGTTCTTTTTCGTCATTGCGAATGGCAACGAATACATCGTAAAGATTCTCAATTTTAGGGCGGCGCTCTCTCGGTGTATGAGAGATTTGAAAATCATCAAACATATAAAGATCGCCCTCGTGGTAGTAATCAATCGCAACCTGTGGAGCTGGCTGAGTTTTAAGTTCAGCCTCATGTTCTGTTAGAAATTTATCGTAGGTGTGGTAAGCACCTTCTTCTACTAACTGATTAAAGTAGTAAGCCGATCTCGGAGCAATCATGTATACAAAGACTAGAATCCAGTAGTAAGCCAGGACGCCAATCCGAGCAATTATGCGATCGATCCTACATTTTCCCCCACCTAATGCTTCGATTATGCGGAGATGATGTAACTCATTCCAGGACTCAGCAAAGTGAACCTTGATCCAATCAGTATAAGGCCACGCGCCGAGGCTTTCATAGAGATGAAGAACCGATAAATAAGCAAAGCATGGAACGCGAGCGATCGTTTCCAATACATAAAATCTTGCATACCATCGCTCTCGATAAAACGTTTTTAAAATAAACTCTAAAAAACTAACGAGTAGCCGAATCATTCTCCTACTCTGCTTTTAAGACGACTAATGGTTTTAAATTCATCAATAATTATAAATAAATGTAAAAGGATTTGCAACGTGAACAACGCGATTGATTCAATCCAACGGGTTAAGCTCTATTAAATGCTCATAGCCAGCAAATACTCACCTAGTGATATTGCCGGACATCTGTTGTGTGGAAAATATTTATTGACCAGATTGTTCTACTAATTTTCTCAGACGCAGGTATGCCTCCTCTGGGGTGAGCGGTTCAGATTCTGTTTCGTTCGGAATATAGAATTGACTACTATCTCGAAAGTAGCGGACGACAAAACTAGGAATAAGACCTAACTCTAGAGCTTTTTTTCCGAATTTTTCTGCTGTTTCCGAGAGGGTTAATTCATCGTGGAACTGAGGCTGATTCATAATCTTTTTATTTCCTCAATAGGTGTTTATAAATATAGACCTATTGGAACACTACATTACCAAAAATCAGGCAATAGCGCCACCAAGTCTAATTTACAAACGGCCTTTTAAGAGGGAAGCTGGGAGTTTCCACAAACAGAAGGTTCGACAAGGAATCGGTTCACAAAGGCGCGATCGCCATCGGATCTAGCTTTTCCGTAGGATGATCGCTGTTCCCCTTACCGTGTAGTACCGTGTAGAAACTCCCAGAGGGAGATTGCCATTCATTTGTTGTCCTTACTAACACGTTAACGCCTACCCTTTCCCTGAACTTCTACCGGAGGAGTGGGCATTGCGTTAAACCTATTGGTGATCTTCTATACCAACAACTGAATAGCCGCTTTCAGACAGTTTTCTTAGCTGACTTCTTCCTCGCACATTGTCAACACGTTTGGCTTGCAGCGTTTGATTGCAACTTCGATCCCGCAAGCTTTTTCACTTTGGATATCTTCAATATAGCCAGGGCACGCAGCCGCCGCTTCAGTCGAATTATGAAAAGGACCAAAATAATAGATACAGCGAGGTTCAGTAGTGGCGATTTCCACCCACCAAGACATCCGAAGACCTTGTGCAAATCCTTTCAGGACCCCTTTGAGCATTTTGAGCATTGCCATAGGAAGTGATGATTAAGAGAATTAGGTACTAGACAAATTAGAGAGAGTCGTGAAAATTCTCGTTTGAACTGCATGACAGTTCTTCCCAGCTTGATAGGATAACCTGGCAGTAAGAGCAAAGTTATACGATTCTGCTTTCATACAACTGGGTTACTGCACTTGGATGCGATCGCCAAACAGGTGTTTTATATTTTCTAGGGAAAATCAAAGAAAATAGAACACAATATTTGGTGTCTTGAATGCTATTTTAACGGATTTAACTTGGCAGAAGTGTATGCAATACAACCTTAAACTTCAGAATATTATTGAATAATCAATAAACCCTGACATTAGCAGCGTGACCATTGAGTATCACTTGAGCATTACTAGCTTTCGGGTTTTCGGATATTTGTCCCAACGCCGAGTTCTTTTTTACTTTCCTTTAACTGCTTCCACAGAGACTGAATATCTTTGTATGCCTGTTCGGGAGAAATCTTACCTCCGGTTTGTAAGGCAGATATATAAGAAATTTTATGTGCAAATTCTTGCAAATTTGCATTAAAAGCTAGGTTCTCTGGAGTGAAATGACCCCTATAACGGCTCTGGGGGTTGAGGAAGTTTAATTTATTTATATTTTCTGGCATGGTAGAACCTTATAGAGTTAATTTGATAGTTAATAAAGAAGTCATCTAATTAAAGATTACTTACCTTTGCTCAAAGATTTAGGAATGGGTAATCAAAAAACAATTACTTGTTTCCAAATTTACAAAGAATCTTGATTACAGCTTCATTTATTTTTTTTACCGTTACTAAAGGTTACTCTTATTTATATGCCCGGGTTCAAGCCGTCTGGGAAACACTGATATTTCCCGAACGCGATAGTGACGAGGTAAACAGTGGCGAGGTAAGATGGGAAGCTGCCAAACACAAAGCGAACTGTAATCGGGGTGTAGGGAGGTTAATCGCTGGTGGCGTTGCTTGGTATCTTCCTCTGTGGCTAATGATGAGAAAGCCTAGAAGTTGTTCGCAACGCAATCGAGCGAGGACAGAAATAGTGAAACTTCTTGTTTTTGCATACAAAAACTTCTAGGGCAGTTTGCCCGACTCCGAGAGAATGCACCTAAATAAAATTTTAATAGTTATTCTTTTCCCCAACTTCTACCAGAGGGTTGGGTTGAATGTTAACTTAATGGGTGATCGAAAACACAAAACCTATGGTTAGGAAAGAGGGCGGTACAGTAAATAAAACGGCAAGTTTATCAAAATAAGCGTAAGAGCCACAGGTTTGAGAAATCTACTTTCTGAAAAATAATGATTTTTGAAGCTGCGATCGCTGGGATTTTCTTGAACTTCTACAATAGACTATTCTGCTAAAATTATAGCACTGCTAAATTAACAGAATTGCTCTCTGGTTAACTGAAAAAATCTTTCCATATCGGCTGGGTTTCTAAATTTCGGAGAGTTTTGCAGAAATTGCTTGTTCCTGTTCAACTTGATTTTTTCCCTTACACTAGAGAAAGTCAGCGATCGCTCAATTTATGAGCAATCCTAAATACAAAAAGCCCCTATCAGTTGCCTTCTAGGAGCTTGGTGTTGTCTGTCAGTATATCCCGTTGCAGCTTCTTTGCGGCAGGATAACGATTACCTAAGACTTAACTTAACTATTATTTTCTCGCATCTATCTGAAGAAATAGATTGATGTAGTTTTATGATTTATTTGTCTTGAGAATTCCAAAGAGTTTTGATTGGGTTCTTGAAAAACTTGTCTTTTAACATCCCGTGCCACTTTTCTAAAACTCTACTTTGGAGGCGAATCTTTGATGGCGTTCCTTCAGGAAGTGGTGCTTAGGGGATATTAGATATATGAAGCGATCGCGCAGCGTATGCAAAGGAGAGGAAAAATCTTCTTTTTGCTTGACTAGGCTGGCGCTCAGTTCCGTACTATAGCAATCCTAGTTGAGTGTGAGATGCCAGCTCCTCAGATCCTCAGCTTCTTTAACTTCTTCAACAAGTGGGGGTCTCGCCTTCCTAAATCATTTAGAACGGCTATAGAGGATGTTGTACATCAGGGATTTATTGCTCAATCCTTATTTATAAAAGCCTAATTATCTCAATTATTTCAAAAAATAATCTTTACTATACATTATTTAAATAAAATTTACTTTTAACTTCTATTTCTATATTTAATCCATCCAAGAAATAGATCAATAGGGGGAGCCAGGATTGTCTCTTTCGGAAGGTAGTAAGCAGAGCAAGGAATGCTAAAAAGAAGAAAGCGGTGAACTTGATATAGGGTAAAAAGTTCTGAATCATGCCCTTGGTGAAAGTGAAACTATGAAAAATGACATAAATGTGAACTTATTTGCCCAACAAATTCAGCAGATTAACTGGCGATTAGCTGAGCTGTACAAAGGGGCAACCATTGCTCCACCGAAACCTCAGCCAGAGCTGCTGCCAGTCGCCTTCAAGGAATTGGGCATCGCCTCAGAAACGCTACAAGTGGCGCTAGAGGAACTACGCCAGCAGAATGAGGAACTTGCAGCGGCACGAGAAGCGTTGGAAACGGAGCGCCACCGCTACCAAGAACTATTCGAGTTGGCACCGCAGGGCTACCTGGTGACAGATGCAGAAGGGACAATTAGAGAAGCCAACCGCGCTGCGGCTAAACTGCTCAACGTGTCGCCAGAGTTCCTAGTAGGCAAACCGCTAGTCATCTTTATTCCTCAGGAAGAACGCCGAATCTTTCGGAATGAACTGACGCGACTGCATGAGCAGCAACGAGTATATGAGTGGACATTACGCTTACAGCCCCGTAAAGGTGAGATTTTTGACGCGGGGATAACAGTCGCCACCAGTCACAATGGGGACGGCAAAGCAGTGACATTGCGCTGGCTGATCCGCGATATCACCGAGCGCAAGCGAGTAGAGAAGGCGCTAGAAAAGAATAACTACGACCTTAAGCAAGATCGCCCTGTGCAGGCTTACTCCAAAGGAGAAATCATTCCTCTCGACCCGCAAAACCTGTGGTTAGTGTGTCGGGGTTTGGTGAAGCTGAGTACGATGAGTGACAATTGTGAAGAGGTGCTAGTGGGGTTAGTCGGTCCCTCCATGCCCTTTGGCTCTTGTTTAACTGCCCTGTCAACCTATCAAGCGATCGCTGTCTCGGAGGTGCAGATAGTTAGCATTTCCGTCTCAGAGATAGCAGCCTCCCCTCATCTTGCCCAGACTCTTTTACCGAAAATTAATTTGCGATTGCGGCAGACAGAATCGCTCTTGGCGATTTCAGGTCAGCGACGATTGCAAGACCGCTTGCAGAATCTATTGTTGCTGCTGAAACAGGAAGTTGGTGAACCTGTGGCGCAGGGAACTCGTTTGAGCGTTCGTCTCACCCATCAAGACCTTGCCAATGCCTGCTGTGTCACCAGAGTGACGATTACCCGTCTGTTAGGGAAGTTACAGCAAGAAGGGAAGATTTCCTTTGACTCCAAGTACCACATTATCCTGAAAGAGGGAAGTATTTAGAATAAGCGGTTAGGGGTAAGTTATTAGTTGTTTGTTGATTAACCAGTAACAGCCGGTAACTTGAAATCAAGTCTGAAGATTGTCTATGCCAACGGCGTCAGAGAGGGAAGCTAAGCTGTGTTCCTGTAATTTTTGCAACAGACCCTCCAGAATCCGGCGTACCATCCAAGGGCCTTCATAAATCCAGCCAGTGTAAACCTGAATCAGGCTGGCACCCGCAGCAATTTTCTCCCAAGCATCTTGGGCGGTGAAGATACCGCCGACACCGATAATGGGTAGTTGACCTTGTGTTTGCGTGAAGATAAAGCGAATGACTTCGGTAGAACGTTCTCGTAAAGGGGCACCGCTGATTCCCCCGGCTTCTTCACTCACGGGTTTACCTGTTGGGGAAAGGATCTGGGTTTTTAGATGATCTCGGCGGATAGTAGTGTTAGTGGCGATGATCCCAGCCAGGTGATAGTTTTTAGCAAGTTCAATGACAGAAGCGATCGCTTCCCACTCCAAATCAGGGGCAATCTTTACCAGTAAAGGTTTTTGCCCCTGATTTTCCTGTTGCAAGGCATCTAGAATCAAACTCAGTTGCTCCGAGGACTGGAGACTTCGCAATCCCGGTGTATTCGGTGAGCTAACGTTAACGACAAAGTAATCTCCAAAATCCTTCAAAAGGCGAAAACTACCCCGATAGTCAGCAGCAGCATCCTCTAGTGGCGTTATCTTAGATTTACCTAGATTAATTCCTAGGGGAGTGTTCAAGGTTGAAGGTTGAAGGTTGGAATTTTCAACTTTCAACTTTTCCCCTTTCCAACTTTCCAACGTTTGCGCCATTGCCGCCGCCCCTTGGTTATTAAATCCCATCCGGTTGAGGGCAGCTTTGTCCATCGGCAAGCGAAACAAGCGAGGACGGGGGTTTCCCGATTGCGCGTGTAAGGTTACGGTGCCGAGTTCCGCAAAGCCGAAGCCGAGACTAGGCCAAATCCCAGCCGCGACGCCATCCTTATCAAATCCAGCGGCTAAACCTACTGGATTGGGGAATTTTAGCTTCCACAGGGTTTGTTCTAATCGAACATCTCTCTTGGCGTAAGATTGCTGTAATTGTCTAACAATCCAGCTTTTGGGGGGATGAGAAGGCGAGTGGGCAAGAGTGCTGAACAGATGAAGCGTTTGTTGATGCAACCATTCTGGATCGGCTTTCAATCCAGAAAATAACGCTGGACGAATTGCGAGTTGATAGATATCCATAATTTAATCATTCGGCATTAATCATTAGTCATTGGCAAGAAAGAAAACAATAACAACTAACCATTGACAACCGACTATCCTCGAAGTAATAAGGGCATTCTAGATATTACAAGCTTTCCTAGAGGCACCCACAAACAAAGTTCACACCGAAAACATGAAAGTCTCTTTCCCTGACGCCCGACTTCCGACTTTCAAGACCCTCACCCACCAGCGAAGTCTCACAACGAAAACGAATTAAGATGAAAATCTATTTTACTTTTGGGACTCTCTGGTTTTTGCACGCAATCTGTGAGTAGAGCGTCGCTACGCTAACAGTTCTAATTTTCATCTGAGACATCTGACAAGCGATCGCACGATCGCTGCGGGGTCGGGTCGCGGTTAAACAACATGGATCAATACCACACTCCAGAGCAAAGTCCAGCGGACTACGAAAACCAACTTGTTGCCTTGGGGCGCGTCCTTCAGACCATGCGGGAAGAGGAGAATGTTGACGTTCTCATCGAAACCACCCTGAATTATCTTGCCTCCGAATTTGACTATCGCCTAATTTGGATTGGTCTCTACGATCGCTTGGATCACCGTTTATTTGGCAAAGGCGGCGTCACTCCCACCGGCGATACCAAATTGCTCAAAAGTAAGTTTACGCTGAGTCCCGGCGACCTTCTGGAGCAGGTAGTCATCCAGCAGCGATCCGTCGGCGTCCCGAATCTCAGCGAAGAAGTGCGGGCGGGAGAATGGCGTCGGGCAGCTCAACAATTTGGAATTCAGGGTGCGTTTTTTTATCCTTTGCGCTGCAAAGACCGTTGTTTTGGTGTCGTGCTGCTGGGATCGTCCTTGTGGGGGGCAACTCCTCGACCGGGAGAAAAAGCCCAGATGTCAATGCTATTTGGGGGATTAGCCGCCGCCCTGTACCAAATTGAACTCGACTGGCAACACTCCTCGACCAAGCGCCCCGACCAGCCGCTCTTTCAGGTGCTAGACCAGATGGCACGGATGCCAGCGATGGATCAACGCCTAGAGGCTGTGGTAGCCATGACACAGCAATTTATTGGGCCAACTCGCACCAGCGTCTACTGGTATTCCCCGGAACGACGCTACTTTTGGCACCGAGTCGGCAACCGCCAGACATCTAGGGGACTGGCTTCCTCAACCGCCAGCGCGGCTGCTGGTCTCACTGTCCAAGAAGTCGGCGAATTTTATCTAGCTCTGAATGAAAATCGGCTAATTGCTATTGGCGCGGGGAGAAGCCCCCTAAAAGCCGAAGTAACCGGGCGCTTGCTCTCCAGGTTGCGGGCACGCTCCCTCTTGGCTGCGCCGATTCGGGCAAAGCAGGAACTGGTCGGCTTTCTGGCGGTGGAAGGAAATGAAGCTCGCATCTGGGAAGAAGCGGAAAAAAACTACATTCGTGCGGCTGCCCAGTTGATCTCCCTTGGGGCAGGAAGTGAGGAGATAGAAGGAACGCTTGAGCGCACCCAACAGGACGCCCAACTGGTCGCAGAGTGTGCCCGTATCCTCGCCGATAACACAGACGCTGAGAAAGCCTTGGATGAGTGTGCCCAGATGCTCTTGAAGCGACTGGGAGCAGAGCGTTTTTTGGTACTGCAACAACCCAGAAGTGGTCGTGGGTCATCGGGAATTGGGAATCGAGAAGACGACCCATTCCCGATTACTCCAGGTTCAACTCAAAACTCAAAGCTGAAAACACAAAATTATTCGGTTGTTTACCAGCGTCAGCCACTGAATAGAAGACCCCTAACCACTGCCCTTAGTGTTGTTACAGGTGCTGACCGGCAGCTAATCGAGCAAAGCCCTGAAGCCCTGTCGATTGAAGATTGGGAACAAGACCTGCGACTGGGTAGCTGGCGGGAAAGCTTGGTGGGTTTAGGTGTGCGATCGCTTTTAGTCTGCCGGATGTCCAGCCGCGACGCCTCTGAGCTTGACCCAGACCCGAAAGAGAACTTACCGCTTGTTGTCATTGGTCATAACACCCCCCGAACTTGGAACCAAACCGAGCGCCAATTACTAGGCATCGTCAGCCAACAACTAAGTTTGGCAGTCCGCACCTTAGAGATGAGAACCTCCACCCAACTCTCAGAGTCAGCTCAATCCTTCTTCCAGGCTGGCTTAAAGATTCTCTTATCGGCACCGCCAGACCCAGCCGGGTTCGATCGGGCTTGGGTGGAATTCCTCTCTGAGATGCTGGAATCTCCTCTAGCGCTGTTGCTCACTTGGGGAGGCACCCGGAAAGATTCTCGGATTGAAAACGCCAAGGTGGCAGCAGCGGTGATGGCAAACTCGCGCTTTGCCCTTCCCCCAGACCTCTCGGTTCCACTCAACGATGCATTGCTTCAGGAAGCTCTAACAACCGAAGGTCTTCTAGAAAAACGGGGCACGCAAATCCCAGGGAGATCCCGGCAATGGCTGAGTAGTCCCGGTATTGGCTGCTTGCTGGTCATGGCTCTCCCCCAGGATGAAGGCGCAAGGATGAAGGAGGAAACTAATTCTCCCCTTCATCCTTCCGGTGGTCTTGTTGTGCTGGCAGATAGCCTCCAGCGTCAGTGGCCCGAACACTTATTTCCAGTTGTGGAAATCTTGATGGGACAGTTCGCTCGGATTCGCCAGTACGCTTTGGAAAACGCCACTCTGTACGGGCAAGTTAGAAACCTAGAACAGCTGAACTGGTATAAACATCGTTGCATGGCAAGCCTGCATCAGGCTGCCGCCGATCGCCTTAGCCGCCTAAATCAACTTGCCGGGGCTGCTTTATCAGATATCCCGGCGGGAGAACCAACCAAGCGTGCAGACAGTTCTGTACCTTCTAAGGGGCATCCTCCAGATAAGTCTTTAGCGCGTATGCACTCCTCACAACTCATCCGCGAGCTAGGGAATATCCTTGGGGAGTTCGCCCCGCTCGTGGAAGAGGAGCAGTGGCAGCTGAAGCGCCGACTGACAAAGGTGCCGTTAGTGAATGTGCTAAAGCGATCGCTCTGGTTCGTTCAACCTTTTTACCAGCAGCGCCAGATTCAGGTATCCATCGGAGGAGTGAGTAGCAACCTCCACGTTTATAGTGATCCGCTTAAGCTGGAATGCGTTCTTTGCGAACTGTTAGCGATCGCGGCTCGTAAGGCAACCGCAAACAGCCGGATTCATCTCAAGGCTGAAGTCAAAATTTCCCTAGAAGACAGCACTTCCCTCGTGGAATTGTTAATGGCCGATTCGGAAAGTTTTGATTTGACAACACCCGTAGGAGCGAGTTTCCATCTCGAACCGACCCTGAAGATTTGCCAACGTTTCGGGCGCTCTTTTGGAGCCGATCTCCAGTTTTACGAGATTGAAGGACAGCGCTATTTAACTCAATTGTTACTCCCAATCGTCAATTAAAAATTAAAAATTGGGCATTCAATTTTTAATTTTTAATTTTCAATTCTTTTACACTGCTTGCGGCTGAACCTGCGGCTGGAACTGGAACAACGAATAAACCACATTCCGGCGGATATCCGTCATCATGTCCAGAAACATCTCATACCCTTCCTGCTTGTACTCAATCAGGGGGTCTTTTTGACCGTAGCCGCGCAACCCTACCGATTCACGCAAGGCGTCCATTGCTTGTAGGTGTTCCCGCCAGAGGGTATCAATTTGCTGCAAGATAAAAAACCGCTCGGCTTGGCGCATCAAACCAGGCTGAATTTGATCGACGGTCGATTCTTTGAGGTCGTAGGCTTTTCGCACTTCTTCTTGCAAGAAAGTTTTGATTTCCCCAACGCTCATATCTTCTAGATGGGACGGCTCCAAATCTGCCAACAGATTGACAAATTCTTTCACCTTGGCAACAAGGCTGTTTAAATCCCATTCTTCCGAAGGTAATTCTGGATTGACGTAAGCCTCCACAATGTCATCCATTGTCCGCTCAGCATACTGAATCACCTGTTCTTTCAAATCTAGTCCTTCCAAGA
Source organism: Coleofasciculus sp. FACHB-1120 (assembly GCF_014698845.1). Lineage (NCBI taxonomy): Bacteria > Bacillati > Cyanobacteriota > Cyanophyceae > Coleofasciculales > Coleofasciculaceae > Coleofasciculus > Coleofasciculus sp. FACHB-1120. The sequence goes on from NZ_JACJTV010000029.1 coordinate 23,964, forward strand.
CGCGTCGGCGTTCAGCATAGATAGCGCGACGCTGGTTGTTCATCACCTCGTCGTACTCAAATACCTGCTTCCGGATGTCGTAGTAGTAGGTTTCGACTTTTTTCTGCGCCCCTTCCAGACTCCGGGTTAGCATCCCGGATTCAATGGGCATATCCTCCTCTACCCGCAATCGATCCATCAATCCCGCGACGCGATCACCACCAAAAATCCGCAACAGGTTGTCTTCCAAACTCAAGAAAAACTTCGTCGAGCCTGGGTCTCCCTGCCGTCCGGCGCGACCTCGCAACTGGTTGTCAATCCGGCGCGACTCGTGGCGTTCTGTGCCGATAACGTGTAAACCGCCCAACTGGATCACTTCTGCGTGTTCGGCGCTTGTAAATTGTTCGTACTCTTTGTGAATTAAGTTGTAAACCTCTCGCAGTCTTTGGATTACTGCGTCATCCGTCGGTGCTTTTTCTGAGGCAACGGCTAGCTTATCCTCTGCCTCCAACTCTGGCAGACTCCGCTCTCCATATCGCTGTACGGCAAAATCTACCGCACTTTTCAGTTTTTGTTCCGTATCCTTGGATAACTGAGTCGGGAAAATTTGCGGGCTAACCTTCCAGCTTTTCACCTTCTTTCCGGGAGTAAACCCCTGTGCGGGCGCACGTCCTGACCCTCCTGCCACCTGGCTTAAGGCAAAACTATCTTCTTCTTCCGGCTGCACAATCTTGGGCATCAAGTATTCCCGCAACTTCAGGCGTGCCATATAGTCCGCATTCCCGCCCAAAATGATGTCGGTTCCGCGACCCGCCATGTTCGTCGCAATCGTCACTTTTCCTTTGCGACCGGCTTGAGCGACGATTTCTGACTCCCGCTCTACATTTTCCGGTTTGGCATTCAGCAGATTGTGCGGCACTTCTCGCTCACTCAAAAGAGTTGACAGCAGTTCCGATTTTTCCACACTGGTTGTTCCGACAAGGACGGGTCGCCCTACTTTGTGCATTTCCGCACACTCTTCAGCGATCGCCCGCCACTTCCCTGCCTCTACCTTATAGACGACATCAGGCATATCCCCCCGTCCGCTCGGTCGATTGGTGGGAATTTGCGTAACTTCCAGTTTGTAGATTTTCTCAAACTCGGCTTCTTCTGTCTTTGCCGTTCCGGTCATCCCGCCGAGCTTTTCATACAGCAAGAAGAAATTTTGATAAGTAATCGTCGCGAGCGTTTGCGTTTCGTTCTGAATTTCTACCCGCTCTTTCGCCTCAATCGCTTGGTGGAGTCCGTCACTCCAGCGACGACCGGGGAGTACCCGCCCCGTAAACTCATCCACAATCACGACTTCCCCATCGCGGACGATATAGTTTACATCTTTTTTAAACAGCTCTTTTGCCTTAATCGCATTAAAGATATAGTGCGCCCAAGGATCGTTGGGGTCGTACAAATCCTTGACTTCCAGCAACTGTTCTGCTCTAGCAAACCCTTCATCCGTCATCAGAACGTTACGAGCTTTTTCATCTACCTCGTAATGCCCTTGCTTATTCCCGTCGCTCTCAACTTCCTTTTCCAGCGCCGACGCGATCGCTGCCGCCTTCAGGTACTTCTCAGTTGGACGCTCGACTTGCCCGGAAATAATCAGGGGCGTCCGCGCCTCGTCAATCAACACCGAGTCTACTTCGTCGATGATGCAATAGTTCGGTGGACGCTGTACCACATCCGCCATTGAGGTTGCCATGTTGTCGCGCAGGTAATCAAAACCTAGTTCGCTGTTCGTGGCATAAGTAATATCGCAGGCGTAATTTTTCTGGCGTTCGTTTGGCCCCATTCCCGATTGAATCAGTCCTACGCTCAAGCCCAAGAAGCGATGCACCTGGCCCATCCACTCGGCGTCGCGCCTCGCCAGGTAGTCGTTGACCGTGACTACGTGGACGCCCTTGCCAGTCAGGGCATTCAGGTAAGCCGGTAAGGTAGATACCAGGGTTTTTCCCTCCCCGGTTTTCATTTCGGCGATTTGACCTTTGTGCAGAACAATCCCACCGAGCATCTGCACGTCAAAGTGGCGCATTCCCAAAACTCTTCGCCCTGCTTCCCGCACGACTGCAAAAGCTTCTGGGAGCAACTCATCCAATAGTTCTTGGCGTTCCCGTGCTGTCTTGGTTTTCTCCAATCTCTGTTTAAATTCTGCCGTTTTGCCCGTCAGTTGTTCGTCGGACAGCGCTTGGATGTCTTCCTCCAAGAGGTTGATATCTACAACATAAGGTTGGTATTTTTTGAGCTTGCGTGCGTTGGGATCGCCTAGTAATTTTTTAAACATAGCAGCAAAAGGAGACTTTAGAAGGATGAAGGATGATAGCGATTCGCTGTCGCGTATAGCGGTGCTTTCTTCGCAGGATGAAGGATGAAGGATGAACTTAGGAGTCAGAAGTCAGAAGTCAGCGGAGAAGTCCTACTTTATTCATCTTTCTGACTTGCGGTTTTATGCCTTCAACGACCTTCGGCATTTATCAATCATCGTATCATTTCCACTTAGGCTGAGATGGTACGGGCATCCCGTCTAACTTTAGGGTGAGTTTTCCCATTCAGCGGTTAGATCACGGAAGTTGTATTGATTAGCGCCAGGGTGACAGGTGACACAACTGGAGAGTTTTACGGGCTGGGGCAGTTCGACGCGAGGATGAAGTGCTTTTAAATAGCGAGATTCTGTAACCCGATAGGGCACGTTTTCTTTTTCTAGTTGGGGGCGAGAGTAAGTCCGCACGTAATCCCAAATCAGTAAAAGCGAGGGAGTGATGATGCGCGGCAACTGCTTCCCGTAATGTTGGTGAGTCTCTTGCAGCAGATTTTTCCAGGTTTCCATCGGCAGAACGGCTGGGGGGACGGCAATGTGACAGGTGGAACAGTTATCCACGTAAAGTTGTTGTCCCAATTCGAGGCGACTGATAACGGGATCGACGGTGCCAATTGTTTCTGTCGCTGCACGATTTTCTGTGGCTGTTGACATTTGGGCGATAGGTACTTTGCTCTGAACGTCCATTGCCATTGCCATTCCCCAGCCCAAGATGATGCTCCAGACTAAGAGGAGCAAAAATAAAGTAAATAGCGATCGCTTGCGGATGCCCCTAGGCGCGGCTTCTCGCCCTGGGAAAGCGCGGGAGCGGGTTTTTGACCGGACAAGCTTTGGCATAATAACGGGTGCTTGGGTAATGGGTAATGGGTCGTGGGTTGTGGGTTGTGAGTTAATTCACCAACTACCTGCTACCGACTACCTACTACCAAAAGACAACTGACCAAGGACAAAAGTCTATGGAATCGGAATCGAGCGCAGCAGACGCTCCACAATCGTCTTAGCACGGCGACCGCCTGATGGAATGAGACGATGGGAAAGGACGTGAGGTGCCAGGAACTTCACATCATCGGGAATAGCATAATCCCGCCCTTCCAAAAAAGCCAGTGCTTGGGTACTTCGCTGCAAGGCAACTGTACCGCGAGGACTGGCACCCAGGGTAATTTCTTCATCTTCCCTAGTCGCCCGCACCAAATCGATAATGTACTGTTGCAAAGACGCCTCTACCTTCACCCCACCACACAGACGCCGTAACTCCAGCACGTCTTCTAGGGAAATACAGGGCTGTAAATCTTCTACCGTGACGCCTTTCGCAAGCCGTTGCAGCATTTGGAGTTCTTCTTGTTCGCTGGGATAGCCCAAAGTTAAGGAAACTGTGAAGCGATCCATTTGGGCTTCTGGCAAGGGAAACGTGCCCTGATACTCAATTGGGTTCTGAGTTGCGATCGCAAAAAACGGATTCGGTACGCTGCGAGAAACCCCATCGACGGTGACTTGTCGCTCTTCCATCACTTCTAATAAAGCTGATTGGGTGCGGGGCGTAGCGCGGTTAATTTCGTCTGCCAGCAGCACATTCGCAAACACAGGTCCCGGCAGAAATTCAAACTCGCGTCCGGCGGGATTCCAGATATTCGTGCCAGTGATATCAGTGGGCAAAAGATCCGGGGTACATTGAATGCGTTGAAACTTCCCATCAATCGAACGTGCCAGCGATTTAGCCAGCAGGGTTTTACCAACGCCAGGGACATCCTCCAAGAGGGCATGACCACCGGAAAGAAGTGCTACCAGCACTAAGCGAATGGCATCAGTTTTGCCGACAACCGTGCGACCCAGATTCTGCGTCAGCTGTTCAATACGTTGTCTCATAGTGGTTATTTTTGAGTCATTCGTCGGTAGTGAATTTATCCATTGTCCATTGTCCGCGAACAGTGACAATGACTAATGACGATTGAGTATGGACAAATAAAACTGCTTAGCTATTCACCCTTAAAAAGGCTCTTGCTGCCTCACAGTCTGCGTGTATTTGCGTCTTGAGGGCGTCTAGAGAAGCAAATTTTTGTTCGGGGCGCAAAAACTGTTCCAAACTCACAGTTAGGGTCTTTCCATATAAATCTCCGGCCCAATCTAACAAGTGAACTTCTACTGTGGAGGTGGTCCCGTCCACGGTGGGGCGATTGCCAATATTCATCACGCCGATGCCCTCTATTGGCAAGGAACAACCCTCCGCCGCTACTTTGGCTTCCCCATTCCCGGTTCCTGTTTGCCCGGTGGTTTCCGAATCATCTTCGGTTTCGCTATAAACTCTGACACAATAAACGCCCTGCCGGGGTAAAAACTTTTCTGAAGGAAGTTGCAGGTTGGCGGTAGGAAACCCAATGGTTCTGCCCAGTTGTTGCCCTTTCACGACGAAGCCGGTGAGCGTGTAAGGACGCCCTAATAGCCGGTTTGCCTGCGGTAAGTCTCCTTCTTGGAGGGCCTGACGGATGACTGAACTGCTAATCCGTTCGCCTTCACAGGTTTGCAACGGCACTAAGGTGACAGGAATGCCATAAGAGTGCGCGATCGCTTTTAAGTCCGCCCCTGTTCCGGTTCTTTGGCACCCAAAGCGAAAATCCTCTCCGACACTGACACTTTGCGCTCGGAGTTGTCGCACCAAAATCTTTTCTACAAACTGCTGCGGACTCAAATCAGCCAGTTCCCGATTAAACGGCAATAACACCAGCTGTTCCACACCCAATGCCTCTAGTTGTCTTACTTTTTCGGGTCGGGGTGTCAGCAGTCCTCGACGTTGACCTGTAAAAAACTCTCGCGGATGCGGGTTAAACGTCACAACTGTAGCGAGGGGATGTTCATCTGAACTGAGGATTTTCGTCTCAGGCGACCGTTCCGTATCCTGACTCTGGCTTTGCCAATGGTAGTTTAACCGCCGAGGAAGGGACGATGGAGGAAGCGTCGGTACACCCGGAGCGTCAGAAACCTTCAAAATCGGTTTGACGACCTGTTGATGCCCGCGATGCACACCGTCAAAGTTTCCCAAAGCAACAGCGGTTGGTTTTAGAGCAGTGTCAGGAGAAGAAGTTACCCACACGCTTTACATTTTTACATAGTTTAGTCGTTCATCATTAGTCATTAGGGATTAGCCCATGACCAATTTAGGCAGAAACCCCCGCTTCTTGGACAGCGATCGCATTTGGCAGATGATTCTGTGGCACTAGCTGAATTGACAGACCTTCTCGTGCCATCATCGCTTCGGGAAACTCTTGCGCCACCTGTTCGCCAATCCGGTCGAGAAAATCATCATTGTGCAACGGATCGTGGTGGAAGATCACCAGTTTTTTCACATTCGCGGCACGAGCCACTTTCACCGCTTCCTGCCAGGTCGAATGTCCCCAACCTACTTTAGAAGACTTGGGTGAGTCGTATTCCTCATCCGTGTAGGTAGCATCATAAATCAGGACATCGGCATTCCGAGCCAGCCACAAAACTTTTTCATCCATACGAGTCGGAGAATGTTCTGTATCGGTCACGTAGGCGGCAGCACACCCCCGCCAGTTGACACGGTAGCCCACAGCTTCCCCAGGATGATTCAACAGGGCATTTTCGACTGTAATTTCTCCAATCTGTACCTTTTGCCCGATTGGTAAATCGTAGAATTTCAAATCGGCTCCCATGATTTGTAAGGGCACGGGAAAATTTGGGTGGAGCATTTGGTCGCGCAGGCGCTGCTCAATCGTCGAACCGTTCGGAGCAACGGTTCCATGAATATGAAAGCAATTCCCCTTAATAAAAGCAGGAACAAAGAAAGGAAACCCTTGAATGTGGTCCCAGTGGGAGTGGGTGAAGAACATATAAGCTTCCACCGGCATTTGAGATAGCAGGGATTGCCCTAACACTCGCAGGCCAGTGCCGCCATCGAAAATCAGGCGTTCACCACCCACTCTCATCTCAACACAAGGCGTATTGCCTCCATACCGGACTGTCTCCGGTCCTGGACAGGCGATACTTCCTCTTACTCCCCAAAAGTGAATTGTGAATAGGTCTTTCATGCTAGACATGGGTGTTGCCTGTAGGATTCCGATCGCAGTTCATCAAAAAGGTTTTACTGATTGTTCATATAGTTTGTGCCAGAAGCCTGCGCGATATAGCGATCGTGCCTGCTTGAGGACAGTCCAGCCAATCTCAAAAAGCCTCGGTTGCCAAACCCGGCTCAACAATTCAGCTGCTGACGTACTAGAGAGTGATCCGGCAGAAGACCCTATTCTTCTATTTGAGTATGACTCAAAACTTCTCCCTAGCATGATTGAAGATACCGCTTTGGCAAGCGTTTCTTAAGGAAACTTTTTAGGTTGCGCTACTGCCTCTGGTAGGACACGCATCCGAACTAGGAGGGCGCTAGCTTTTTGATTAATTTAAAAAGCTTAGCAGTTTAGTTGTAAAAACGTCTGGCACTTGTGCAACAGTAATCTGTGATCTAGCTCACCTCAAAATATAAATAAGTCGCTAGACAACAGAACTTGTCTTGTGTAGACCGAAGAAGTTGCACACCTGGAAAGCAAAATTTCCTAAGAGGAGTGGTCTGCCTCTTCCTCTCTATATGGATCTTACCAAGTCTTAGCCTGGATTGCCTGACGCTTAGTTGAGAGCAACTTCTCTAGTTAGCGTTGACTTGGAAGCACAACGATCTCCTGAACTGGTTGCCCACAGATAGATTGAGGGTAGCCCTTGGGAATGGTACCCATCAATTCAAAGCAAAATTCAAAGCAAAATATCAGAGCCATCAAATCAAGCGCTTCTTGCGACGGGCACTTTTTGCATATTTGCAACGGGCACTATGGCGCTCAGACGCTTTTATCAGTAAACTCCTCCACTTCTAGCGGGGTATCCAGCTCATTGCTGAGATTGCTTTAACAAGATTGCTTAAGTTGATGGGCAGACTGATAAACAGACTCATGGGCAGACTATCGCCCTCTGTTAAGTTCATACCTCTGGAGGGGCGAACAATTATTCGTCCTCTTAAGAAACACATTCATCGGTTGCGGATGAATGTGTTTCTTAGGAGTTGTCCGATATAACACCCTTGCAGGGAATGGCAGAGAGAACCGCTATCATGACGCTGTCTCATTCCATTTTAGATTTTGGATTTCAGATTTGGGATAGCACAAGTCTTGCCAGTAGGGACTTTCGGGAATTTATGTATGGCGATATTAAGGTGAGGTGACATTAAGGTGCAATGGTCTCACAACTTGCTTTAAGCGTTGTTTATTTTATCTAAACCTAATGCCGTATAGCAGCAGTGTCGCTTCAGCGATTCGCACGCTCACCCTTAAGTAGGCTGTCTACCCTCGGTAAATACTCAAAGCAAGCAGGATTTATTTCGCGACAAGCTAAATAAATCCGTATTAATATCAGTGCCAAAAGATATTTACTTATGAATTCGGTATTGGATTAATCCGCCCAAAATACTTAACCTCGTGTTCTTACTCGGTAAATACTTAAAAAAACTTTGATGTTATTTCTTTTAGCAAAATAAGCGCGTGGTTTTGCTGAAGGCATTACACCAGTAAATGTGAAACACTTAATAGTAAAGCTCGGTTTTTTAGAAGACTTACAAAAATAAAAATCTGGCTGTCAATCGCCTGGATAGCTTGCCAGCATAGTTTCCTAGCTTTGAAGAGCGGGTTTAATCGCGGTGAAATTTATAAGTAAGTGCCTAGTCAAATGCCGCAATTCGAGCAATAAATCAATCTAGCATTGGCTTTAAATGAAGATATAAAGAAGTTTTAAATAATCGATGGACAAGCACAAAAATACTCTCTACAGTAGAAGTTACGGCAAAGGAAATATGATTAGTTTTCAGAAAAGTCAGGGGAAATCTACAGTTTCAAGGCATTTCATTGATGTTTAAACATCCTGTGATATATAACCTTGCACTGTAGTGCAAAGATCGCAGATTCCATAGCGCAACTTCAGTTCACTCTTAAATTGGTAAAGGTTTTAATTACAATGAAAAGGACAATCCCGACTCTACTTGGTTATTCCTTCTTGGCTGCTGGTGTTGCGATCGCATCTTCTGCATTTTCTTCAGCCCATGCTGCCTCAATGACTTTTAGCGCCTCTCCCTTCACAGGTTCTAATGCTCTGGTCAACTTTACGTTGGATGACTCCATAGCAGGTGCAGGCAACGTTCAGTTTAAAATTGAGGTTGACACGAAGGTATCGTTTGCCGACCTACGTGGAGTCTTCTTCAACATTCTTGATAACTCGCTCCTAAGTGGTCTGAGCGTAGTTGGTCAGAACCAAACAGGTAAAAACCAATTAATAACCACGACTGCCTATAACACCAGCGGCAACCTTAGCACTGTTGGTCAAGCTAATTTGAATGGCGATGGAGGCAATCACTCATTTGAATTTGGCATAGAAATTGGTGACACAGGTTTAAAGGGCGGTAAGGACGACTTTCAAACGGCCGTTTTTACCCTGTCCCATGCCACAACAGCTTTAACCCTCGCTCAGTTTTACGGTCAGGACTTCGGAGTGCGCGTGATGAGCGTAGGAACTAGCAATAATGAAAAATCTCGTGAGGGAAGCAGCAAACTAATCGCAACAGCTCCACCAGCCCCAGCGCCTGCTCCAGCCCCGGCACCCGCTCCAGCCCCGGCACCCGCTCCAGCCCCGGCACCAGCTCCGGCACCCGCACCCGCACCAGCTCCGGCACCAGCTCCGGCACCCGCACCAGCTCCAGCGCCCGCACCAGTTCCAGCGCCCGCACCAGCTCCAGCGCCCGCACCAGCTCCAGCACCCGCACCCGCACCAGCCCCAGAGCCAGCACCCGCACCAGCCCCGGCACCCGCACCAACACCCGGTGGCACCACCGGCGTCGATTACAGTAATGGCGGTAAGGAAATTGACTACGGTTCCGGCACTAGCGGTACCGGCGGTCCTCAAAGTAGCCCTAAACCAGTACCAGTACCCGAACCCGGTACAGTGGGCGCACTCATGCTGACAAGTTTTGCAGCCATGCGGTTTGGCAAAAGACGGAAGACAAGCGCACAGTAGCGTTAAGAGCTAGTTGAGCGACTGTTGTACCTCCCGTAGAGATACATATTTCCAAAAGAGCTTCTCACTGACGATAGGGTGAGGAGCTTTTCCTCAGGGTGAATCTACTTCGAGCTAAAAAATACTAATGCAATGCCTCTTTTAAAGTAGGACAGGCTTATGAAAATATCTGTTGAAGTCAAGGATATAAAAGTCAAACTTCTCTTAGCAGGGGGACATCAATACACTGTCTTTTTAAAATCAGACGCCCCTTTACTGGAAAATTTGGTAAAAACTGTTGTGGCTCGCTCTTACAAGCAAGAAAATGGTTTTTACGGGTTGTTCCAGATTCCAATCGATGAAGGTCACGCTTCTCTGTGTTTTCCAAGCGAACATTTGATTGGTCTAGTTACTGAACCCTCTGTTTTTGTAATGCAAGAGGAACTTAAACCTCAACCAACGGATGTTTTAGCTTCTCCCTACGTGCAAATTGACAATTTTCTGACCCAAGAGGAACAAAAACAACTACTCAACTACGTCTTCCAACAAGAGTCAGCCTTTGTCCCTACCAGCATTTCAACCGATGCGACTGATTATCGTCGGTCTATGGCTCTCTACTCTTTCCCTGAGTTTTCAGAACGGATCGTCAATCGCCTGCGAGCAATTTTACCGGATATATTTAGCAAATTAGGGATTCTATCATTTCCTGCATCTCAAATTGAGACGCAATTAACCTCTCACAATGATGGAAATTACTACAAAGTTCACAATGATAATGGTAGCCCAGATACTGCTACCAGAGAATTAACCTATGTTTACTACTTTTACCAGGAACCAAAACTTTTCTCTGGTGGAGAGCTACTAATTTACGACAGCAAGATTGAAAATAACTTTTACGTGAAGGCTGATTCCTTTAATACAGTTGAGCCTCGTAATAATAGCATTGTGCTTTTCCTCAGCCGCTATATGCATGAAGTCTTGCCTGTGAAATGTCCCTCAAAAGCCTTTGCAGATAGTCGCTTTACGATTAACGGATGGGTTCGACGTTGATATTTTTGCGCCTTCAGCCAGATTTTCTTTCTCTAACTTTAGTGCTAAGCAATATTAAACAGCTATTTTTCCCTTAAGGATTGATTTCTGGGAAACTTCCACAATAAGCTCTCCGCTTTGATTAAGCGGGGAGCTTTTTAGGGTGGAGCGGGACTTCCGGTGTGGGACGTGCTAACTAAGCGAACTAAGATTTTCAGTCAACTTTACTCGGAAAACAAAATATAGATGGGTTTGACTAGACTAAGATCAAGAAAAATTACTTAATATTTGAGGACAAGATGGCTCCTAAAGTGGAAATTTATACCTGGAGCAGCTGCCCCTTCTGCATCCGTGCCAAGGCTTTGCTCGATAAAAAAGGGGTTGATTATATCGAATACGGCATTGATGGGGATGAGGCGGCACGGGCGGAGATGGCAAAACGCTCAAATGGGCGGCGTTCCGTACCTCAAGTTTTTATCAACGATCGGCATATTGGGGGTTGCGATGATACCTATGCGCTAGAAGCTCAAGGCAAGCTCGATCCACTCCTACAATCAGCCTAGTCATTCGTCATTCGTTATTCGTCCTGAGTCACTGTTTGCGGACAACGGACAGCGAACAACGGACAATGGACAAAAGACAAAAAGCTGATAGCTAACATGAAACTTGCTTTTATTATTGACCCCATCGAACGCCTAGATCCCGGTCACGATACCAGTGTGGCGCTGATGGAAGCAGCACAAGCGCTGGGACATGAAGTTTGGATTACTCAGGCGAATTTATTGAGTGTGGGGGATGGCAAGGCTTGGGCGTTGCTGGAGCCGGTGCAACTGACGCCAGTGCAGTTGGTAGAAGGACGCTGGGTGGCAGAGTCGCGATGGTTTTCTGTAGGCGATCGCGTCTTGCAACCGCTGGAGGCAATGGACGCGGTTTTCATGCGAACCGATCCGCCAGTGACCGTTCCTTACCTCTACGCCACCTATATTCTGGACTATATCGATCCAGCGAAAACATTAGTAATCAACGCCCCCAATGGGCTGCGGGCGGCAAACGAGAAAATGTACGCACTCCAGTTTAAGGAGGCGATTCCGGAAACGATTGTCAGTGCGGATAAACAGGTGATCCGCCAGTTTCTGGAGGCAAAAGGGGCGGCGATCCTGAAGCCGTTGGGAAATAAGGCGGGGGAAGGTATTTTATTTTTAGATCCGAGCGATCGCAACTTTAATTCCCTAATAGAACTCAGTACCCTTCAAGCACGAGTTCCGGTGATGGTGCAAACTTACTTACCCGCCGCTAAAGAGGGAGACAAGCGAATTATCTTGCTCAATGGCGAACCGATTGGATCTGTGAATCGCATTCCTACAGGCAAGGAATTTCGCGGCAATATGGCAGTCGGGGGTAGAGTGGCTCAGACAGAAATTACCCAACGAGAGCGCGAAATCTGCGCCCAACTGGCTCCTACACTGCAACGGGATGGTTTAATTTTTGTCGGGATTGATGTCATTGGCGGCTACCTCACGGAAGTGAATGTCACCAGTCCTACTGGCATCCGAGAAATTGACCGACTTGATGGCACCCGTCTCGGCTATCAAGTGATTGAATGGGTGGAAAAGTTTAGATCGGAAAACCCTGCATGACATTCAGCAATTCAGCCCAAGCATCGAACCCGATTGGCGTGGCAGTGGTAGGGACTGGATTTGGTCAGAAAATCCACATCCCAGGATTCCAGGCACATCCGCGTACTCAGGTGGTTGCCGTTTACAACCGGGATTTGGATAAAGCGAGAGCGATCGCTTCTGCCCAGAATATTCCCCACGCTTGCGACACCCTAGAAGAAATCGTCGCCTTACCGGATGTCGCCGCTGTCAGTATTTCAACGCCGCCCTTTTTGCACTATGAAATGGCAAAGACGGTGTTGCAAGCGGGGAAGCATTTATTATTAGAAAAACCCACAGCCCTGTCTGCGACTGAAGCACGTCAGTTGTATCAGTTGGCGAAAGAAAACGGCGCGATCGCTACCCTCGATTTTGAATTTCGCTTTGTCCCTGCATGGCAGCGATTTGCGGAACTTTTAGCAGAAGGGTATGTGGGGCAACAGCGCCTGATCAAGATTGATTGGCTGGTGTCGAGTCGTGCCGATGCCACGCGCCCGTGGAACTGGTATTCTCGGAAAGACCAGGGAGGAGGAGCATTGGGAGCCGTCGGTTCTCACGCTTTTGATTACATTAGCTGGTTGTTTGCACCCGTGCGGCGACTGTGTGCCCAGCTGATTACAGGAATTTCTGTTCGTCCAGACTCTAACACGGGTGAAATGAAGCCGGTGGATGCGGATGATACGTGTATGCTGATGCTGGAACTGGCAGATGGGACGCCTTGCCAACTGTGTATCAGTTCGGTAGTCTATGCATCACGGACGCACGGGATTGAAGTCTATGGCGATCACGGTACGTTAGTCTTGGGCAGTGAAAATCAGAAAGACTACGTACATGGTTTTCGCCTCTGGGCTGCACCTGCGGGTAAACCTCTGGCTGAGTTAGAAATTCCGCATCGGCTGGCGTTTCCCCAAACCTATACGGATGGGCGTCTGGCACCTTTTATCCGAGTTGTAGACAACTGGGTGCAGGCAATTGACGCCGGGAAAGCGATCGCGCCATCCCTCCAAGAAGGAGTTTATTCCCAGCTGTTGATGGATTTAGCCCATGAATCCCATCAGACGGGTTGCTGGGTGGATGTGCCAAGTTTGGACACTTTCCTTGCCAGTCGCTTATCGTGACAGTCAAAATACGCCCACACCTTTTAGGGTGCGGGCGTGTATTTGCAATTCAGGGGATGCTCCCGTTCAACTTTGGCATTTTACTCGCGGCTGAGTTAGATTAAAACATCTTTTCAACCGCTTTTCCTCAGGGTGGCAAGCAATGTTACCTGTCGCAGTTTTCGTCTGTCTCGGCTGGATCGTGTCTGTTTGTATACACGAATTTGGTCATGCGGTGGTTGCCTATTGGGGCGGGGATACGTCCGTTAAAGATAAGGGGTATTTGACCCTGAACCCGCTCAAATATACCGATCCAACCTTGAGTTTGGTTCTGCCCGTCGTCTTTCTTCTCATCGGTGGGATTGCGTTACCGGGTGCCGCAGTTTACATCAATCAAAGCCAATTACGCAATCGTTGGTGGAAAAGTGCTGTCTCCGCAGCGGGTCCCATCGCTAGTGTAATCGTAACTTTATTGCTCACAATTCCCTTTTGGCTGGGTTGGGTGACGCCATTCAGCGAACACTGGATTGGCCCAGCTTTAGCATTTCTAATTATTCTACAAATCTCCGTTATTCAGTTCAACTTGCTGCCAATTCCACCGCTTGATGGTTATGGCATCATCGAGCCGTGGTTGCCCAATCAAACTCAGATTAAACTGAGAAAGTTGAGTAAATATGGGATTATTGCTCTCTTCCTTCTGCTCTCATTCGTACAACCGATAAATGAGCTTTTTTGGAAATCAGCTTTTACAATTGCCACGCTGCTTGATATCCCAATGGAGATGGTATGGAAGGGATACGCATCTTTTAAAGCAGATTCTGGCATTTTATTAGTAGCAGCAATTGGTGTTTTTTTACTAATTCGTAGGGTGCTGAGTCCGCATCACGCTTGTTACGAAAAAGGTGATAAATTACTCAAATCGCAACAGTACGAAGAAGCGATCGCTTCCTATGATAAAGCCATTCAACTAAAACACAATTTTGGGGAAGCGTGGCACCATCGAGCCTGGGCGTTAGGAAGTCTACAACAGTATAAAGAAGCGATCGCTTCTTACGAACAAGCAATTGTCATCAAACCTGATAACCCGGCTATCTGGACTGATTGGAGTGGGGCACTCGCTGCATTGCAACGGTACGAAGAAGCGATCGCCTGTTGTGACAGAGCCATCGAAATCAATCCTCACTACCCTTATGCTTGGTATAACAAAGCTTGCTTCTGTGCCCTACAAGGCGAAGCGACTTTAGCGATTGATTCTCTAGAACAGGCAATTAACCTCGATACCAATACATTTAAAACCTATGCCAAAAACGAATCAAGTTTTTATCAAATTCGGCAAGATGAGCGGTTTAAAAAAGTGATTGGTGAATTGTAGCTAGTAGGATAATAGCCATTGCCTACCTTCTTTCTAACGAATGAGCCGCTAAAAATGATCTGGCATCCACGGTTCGGGACTTGCAAAGATTAGCATAGCGGTCGATAAAGACTCGGCACTTCCTTCAATTTTACCAATTGTTTGTAGCTGATGAGCTGTCAGTAAACCTGTGAATAAAGGTGATAAGCCTCGCACATCCAATCGTAATTCACCCCGCCCTCCTCTTGTCACTTCACCGCGTCCGCTGGAAACTGACAAAACAAATTTTCCATTGTTATCGGGCAATACATTATCTTGAATTTCAAGATGCAATTCGGCTTCTAAACCAATCGGATAGCCGCGCATTGATAGTGCTTTTGGCACATCAACGACTCGCACCAACCATCGTTCTAAATGGGCAATTTTGTAAGTTTGTTCTGTGAGTAAAGACAAAAGCGGGTCTCCTGCCTGACCTTGCCAAATCACCTTGTCTGCGAGAGAACGGTGGTCGGCGAAGAAAGTCCACAGACGACGTGCTGCTGCTGGTGTTAATGCCACCATGTCTCTGACTGCAAGGTCATAGCTTTTCTCTCCCGTCTTTTGGCTGAAAATGACGTAACCCTCTGGTTTGTCTTCAAAGCCAATTCGGTAGGCGTAAATCACGTCTTCCGGGGACTCGACAATGCCTTGCCAAACAGCTTGGTGACGATCCAAGTTGCCGCTGGTAGCGATCGCTCGTTGGCGGTAGAGTTCGTGAAACACTTCATGCTGAGTTGCTTCCACGCGCTGCATCGGCAAAGTGCGCTCTTTTAGCAGAATCGTCTCTGTCGGCACCGCCAAGCGGCAATAGTTCCCAGCTTGTTCGTAACCTACTTTCCGATAAAGCGTACTGGTAGAGGCGTAGAGCGTCGATAGGGGAATTCCCTTCTCGTGGCACTCCTGGACAATATTGGTCATTAGCGCCGCTGCTACCCCTGTACCTCGATGCTCTGGCGCAATACCAACGGCTGCAATTCCGGCGATTGCTACGCGAGAACCTCCGAACCACTGACCCATGTGGAGAATGCCTAAGCCCCCAGCCATCTGTTCTCCTTGGCGGATGGCGCGAAAGTTCTCCAAACCAATCCGATTCAAATACATCTGCCAGCTATCTGGCGGTGAATTGAAGCACTGGGTTAGGATTTGCCCAAGCTGTTTAGCTTCTTCAGGGTTAGAAATCGAGCCGAATTCAAAGTTATTTGTCATATTAGGCTGCTAATTGCTGATTAATTTTTTTACGATCGGCCATAATTATCTGCGTCTGTGAAATCGAAGCGAACCGAAGGTTGTCCTTTGAGGACATCGCGTTCTGGATGAACTGCCTAAAACTTCATCCTATTCTCTGCCACGATGAGATTGAACTCACGCACCACCACCTCCCGATAGGTAGAATCGTGAGATAAGGATTGCATCGCCACCGCCATACCAATGCCTATCCCTCGTGTGCCTGCTAGCGATCGCAGTGAAATATTCGGCGTGTTTGCTGGTTTCGTAATCGCACCTTGCCCAATCAAAAGCATCAAACTGTAGCCGTCACAAGCATTAAAGCTAATAAAAATTGGCGTTTCATGCTTGAATCCTACAGAGCCAATTGAGGGGCACATTTATCATAGACTCAACCAGATGTTGCATCTTCTACCTATGAGTTGCTGTCTCAACCCCGACTGTCAGAATCCTCTTAATCCTGATACGACAAAGTTTTGCCGAAGTTGCGGGACAAAACTCATGCCGTTGCTGAGAGGACACTATCGCATCATCCAGCTGATTTCCAATGAGGGAGGATTTGGTAGAACTTATCTGGCAGAAGACATAGACAAGATGAATGAACTCTGCGTCGTCAAGCAATTTAGGCCCCAAGTGCAGGGAACTGCGGCACTCAACAAGTCTATTCAACTGTTTAAACAAGAAGCAAAACGTCTGCAAGAGATGGGACATCATCCGCAGATTCCCACGCTCTATGGCTACTTTGAAGAAGGAAATTATTTATATTTAGTGCAGCAGTTTATCGATGGGCAGGATTTATTGCAGGAATTGGAACAACAGGGTGCTTTTAGTGAAAGCCAGATTCGAGAGATGTTACTAGATATCCTACCTGTTCTCAAATTCGTTCACGATCAAAAGATAATTCACCGAGATATCAAACCCGAAAATATTATGCGTCGCCGCTTAGCAACCGGAGGAAAGCAAGAGTTGGTACTGATTGATTTTGGTGCAGCTAAGCAGTTGACAGCAAAGGGTGCAACTCAACGAGGCACTAAAATTGGTTCTTTCGGATATACTTCCTATGAACAAATGCAGGGAGGTGAAGTTTCTCCAGCAAGCGATTTATTTAGTTTAGGTGTAACTTGTTTCCATTTACTCAGTAATTATAATCCCCATTCATTGTTTCTTGACTACGGTTATGATTGGGTTGGTCAATGGCGGAAGTACCTAAAGCATTCAATTAGTAGAAATTTAGGTAATGTATTAGATAAGCTATTGCAAAAAAATATTGATTTCCGCTATCACTCGGTAGACGAGATTATTCAAGATTTGATGTATAAGCCGCCAAATGTAACGCCTACAGTATTCGCATCGCCTAAAGCCAATAAATCTTTTAAAACTACAGCAATACCTAGTACACAGGTTGTTAAAAAAAACTTCAATAATCAATTTTTAGCAGGTAGTTCTACCTTACTGTTAGCATTAGTTGGATATGGTTATTTTAACTATCTTAATCTAAATTATTATGCAATTAGCAACCAAATATTAAGTCCGGGTTCACAAAACTTTAGCGAGAAATTTGCTTTTACAAATACTTTAAGGGGTCATTTAAAGTCGGTTGCTTCTGTCGCCATCAGTCCAGATGGAGAGATGCTAGCTAGCGGGAGTTTAGACAATACGATTAAATTGTGGAATTTGAACACCGGGCAGGAAATTTCTACTTTAAATGGGCATTCAAAATCTGTGGGTGCTGTTGCCATCAGCCCAGATGGACAAACGCTGGCTAGTGGGAGTTGGGACAACACGATTAGATTGTGGAATATTAAAAAAGCATATAAAACTCGCACGTTAGCAGGACATTCAAGCCAGGTTGTTTCTGTCGCTTTCAGTCCCAATGGAGAGATTTTAGCTAGTAGTAGTTTGGATAATACGATTAAACTGTGGGATTTAAAAACGGGTCAAGAAATTAACACGTTCACCGGGCATTCCAACTGGGTTATGTCTATTGCTTTTAGTCCAGATGGACAGACGCTGGCAAGTGGTAGTTGGGATAATACGGTTAAATTGTGGAATATAAAAACAGGGGATAAAATTCGCACGCTGACTGGACATTCAAACCATGTTAATTCTGTTGCCTTTAGCCCAGATGGACAGATGCTAGCGAGTGGCAGTTGGGATAATACGGTTAAATTATGGAATGTAAATACTGGGCAAGAAATTCGCACGCTGCATGGGCATTCAAAAGCGGTTTATTCTGTTAGATTCAGTCCAGATATGCAGACGCTTGCCAGTGGTGGTATGGACAATACGATTAAATTGTGGAATCCGAATACTGGCAGGGAACGCTACAGCCTTGAGGGGCATTTTAACAACGTTGTTTCCCTGGCTTTCAGCGGCGATGGACGGACTCTGGCGAGTGGAAGTCAGGACTTTAATGTCAAAATTTGGCGGATAGAGTAGCAATTTAAGACATTCGATTTGGGAATGGTAAGGCTAGCGATCGCTTCTAACATTTCTGATACCGCATCCCCGGCAATTGCGACACTAACCCCATAAGTTCTAACTGCAATAGCGCACTAGAGACTGAGTTTGCTGGCTTACCCGTTTGCTGCACAATTAAATCAAAAGCCGTAGGTTCTGAGGAAATCGCTTGCCAAATCTGTTTAAGTTCTGGTTCCAAATCTGGTACAGGAGGCTGATTAAATAAGTCTAGCTGTTGCACTGGGTCGAGTTTTGGAATCGCTCCCAGCATTTCTAATAAATGATTTTCATCTAGAAAAGGTGTCGCCCCCTTACTAATTAATTTTAAACAACCAAGCGACTGCCGATCGTCCAACCTTGCAGGCAAAGCATAGACATCTCGACAGAATTCATTCGCATAATCGGCAGTAATTAAGGAACCGGATCGCGTAGGCGCTTCCATCACCAGCACCGCACGACTCAAACCGGCGATAATCCGATTGCGAGGGGGAAAGTGTTCGCGCTTCGGTTGGGTACCAGCCGGATACTCACTCAGCGCTAACCCGCGATCGCATATCTGTTCGTATAGGGACTTGTTGCGCCAAGGATAGACGACATCCACGCCAGTACCGAAAACTGCCAGCGTCCGTCCCCCAGCTTCTATACAGACGCGATGCGCTTCCGTATCAATGCCATCTGCCATGCCAGAAACAATTGTGAAGCCGCTTTTCGTCAAAGCATCGGTGATTTTGCTAGTCCAGCGTCTGCCATATTCAGAGGGTTGGCGAGTCCCAACAATGCCAATCGTTGGCGTAATGCCATGATTTTCTTGGAGTTGCACTTTGCCGCGATAATACAGCACTGGCGGTGGGGTTGGCGTCTCTAGAAGTAAGCGGGGATAATCAGCATCTGCTGGCGTCCAAAAACAGGGATTTTTTACCAAGTGTTCTTCTAAAAATTGTTGGGGATGCAGGCGCAATCGCTTCTCTACCACCCCCTCAATCGTTTGACGCCCAAACCCCTCCACCTCCCTCAAGGCAGCTGGATTGGCTTTCCAGGCTTCACTGAGCGTGCCAAAATGCTGGTGCAAGCGCCTGAGCAAAATTGGGCCAATTCCAGGGATTTGCGACCATGCTAGCCAGAAGGCACGTTCTTCCATAATCTCTATGGCGTTTAATCGCTTTCCTCAAGCCTTCGCTGAATGCTGTTGTTTGAGATAGACAAACACCGACTTATCACCGATATCCGGTGGAATTTCTTGGGCAACCTTACGCAAGGCAAAGATGACAAATAGAATTGCCCAAACTGCCAATAATCCCCGTTCTACTGACACTGGCAATACACCCGTCAGGTGTCCCAACAGCAACATTGGCACCAAAGGGGTGAGAACTTTAGTTTCCAGGCGGTTGAAGCAAAAGGCTTCTTTGAAATAAATTCCTGTTAATGCCGCAAAGGTGAAGCCGACTCCAAACAGGGTTGCGGGGTGATTGTAGACAAATAGGGCGAGAGGTTCGCTACTTTGCAGCGCCAGCACAGTGGCTGATAAAACACCAATTGCCCAAAAAGCTTGCAGTAGTCGGTGTAGCGGTTCTAGGTAAATATGGATGGTCAATAAACTGACGCCCAACCCCAGACAGAAACAAGCGTACAGGGGGGTGAGGAGTGACAATCCTATGTTTGTCTTTAGCACCAGAAAGCTACCGAAAGCAAAGCTTAAAGCCGCTACCATTAAGCCACTGCGGTAAACGATCACGCCAGTGCGATCGCTCTCGGTTATCGTAAATTCTCCAAACTGACCTTGATAAACTGCCGAGTCAGACACATTTAACTGAGTCATAAAACCTATCCGAAAATTGGTATAGAATATCAGCGATGCGGATGTATAAATCCCGATTAGGAATTGAATGAATCCAGCTTAATTTTCACCTCATGTCCCCAGTCTAGTTGCAGTTGCGACTGAGCATTGCCTCCGTTGACGGCAATTTCGACCCAACCATGACTGCCAATTAAAGCGATCGCTTCTCCAGTTGGACTATCGCTATAAGTCTGGCAACTGGGTAGCGTAAACTTTCCCACAACCACAGACCAGATTTTTCCTTGGACAAAGGTTCCTGGAATATTTGTAATTAAGTTGCCAAAGCGATCGATATACTGAATGCAACCCGCAATACCCGCTTCTGTCTGGGTACATTCAGGGATGGGCAGTTGAACTAAGGTGGCTAAATCGATAGCGTTTCCCAGGTGTTCTAGCGGAACGCCGCTGGCAAGATGGGCACCTACGGGAGCAAAAATGTCTCGACCGTGAAACGTTGAACTGGGTTTGGTTGTGCGCCAATAGTTAGGGTTGGTGAGTTCGACGGCGGCAATTTCGGGTAAGGACGGGGCAATTCCATGACTACTCAGAATGCCACTAAACAGCCCATTATCGGGTCCCACCAGGAAACCATCTGCAAGTTTAACTGCGATCGCTCTGCGACTACTCCCCACTCCCGGATCGACGACAGCAATATGCACTGTCCCTTTTGGGAAATAAGGATAGGCATTCATTAAACAAAACCTTGCGGCTGTAAGATTCTGCCGGGGAATCTCATGAGTGAGATCCACCACCGTCAGCGTCGGGTTGATTTGGGCGATCGCGCCTTTCATCACCCCTACATAAACATCACTCAAGCCAAAATCGCTCGTTAGAGTAACGATCCGGTTTTGATACATCTTTGTTAAGAAGAATTCTTTGTGCCAAGCGCGGGTGCCATGCTGTTAATGCGATCGCGCGGTGGTTTAAACGTCTTGTTTGAACGTTTTCAGAGTCTAGCTTACCTTCAAGCAATGGCGATCGCGCCCAAAGCCGAATTCGTCACAGACCCTCAACCCTTAACCCTAGCGAACTAACTATGAATATTCTGTAACAATAACTACCGTTTTTCGGAGTTTAGGCTATAGTAGAAAAGTAGCAGATACCTCAAGTCGCGTAAAGAAAATGTCTATTATGAACGGAAGACGCCAAGATAACCAGAAAAATGCGGCTGCGGCTCACCGCGAAAATATTCAAAAAAGCTTGCAGCATCGTCTAGAAATCGCCAGATCCAAAGGCGACGAAGCCTTGATTCGCCAGTTGGAAGCAGAAGCTAACTACTTCCACTAAACCTGAAATAAGCGATACTCTCGGTCTTCAATGCCGAGCTTTCGGAGTCTGCTGTTTCCGTGCAAGTGTACTGGGGCAAAACCGCCACAAATGCCATACCATGCACGTTAATTCAATAAAACAAAAGGGGATGCCATTTACTAGGGCTATCCCCTTTTGTTTAGATCGTCTATCGATTCAGATCCTCGACTCCTCTCTCGAAGTCGGGGATCTCGCGTTTACGAATCATTTAGGATGGCGATATGGAAATGGGTAAAAGGAGAGAATTTGTCCCCACTGCTCCTAGCGCCCGCCCACTACGACATTTTTAATTCGCAGATGGGGACCCCCCACACTCACGGGTAGAGGCATTTGTCCGCCTTTACCGCAACCGCCGTTGATATAAATCGAGTCGTTCCCAATTGCCTCAATATCTTTGAGCGTTTGGAAGACATTGCCAGTCAGACTGACATCAGTAACTCTTTCAGCTATTTTGCCATTGCGAATCATATAGCCTTCCGCAGCGGCAAAGGTAAACATCTCGCCGTTGGTTTGTCCGCCAAGCATCCGCACCGCATAGACACCTTCCTCGATATCCTTAATCATGTCATCGAAGGAGTGTTCCCCCGGTTCAATGCCGGTATTGGTCATCCGCACTAACGGTGGATAAGTCGCGTTGAGTGCCCTAGCGTTGCCAGTGGGAGCTTCGTGCATCTTGCCAGCAGTTTCGCGGTTATGCAAGCGCTGGGTGAGGATGCCGTCTTTAATTAAATATTTGCGTTGAGCGGGGACGCCTTCATCGTCATACTTGAGAGAACCGGGTAAATCGGGCATCGTGGCATCATCAACCACATTCAGTTGCTTGATGGCTAAGGGTTTGCCTAGAGTTAGCAATTCCTGCATCCGGGGGTTTTCGTAGACAAAATCAGCTTCCGAAAGATGTCCAAAAGCTTCGTGAATGAAGACACCCGCGAGATAGGGGTCGAGAACGACCGTATATTGTCCGCCTTTGACTGATTTGGCTTCCAATTGACCGACAGCGCGTTTGGCAGCTCCCAGTACTTGGTCTTCAATTCCTTCGAGAATGTTATAGTCAGTGCGGGAATGGACAGATTCAAAGCCTTGGCGAGGGGCAGAACCTTCTTCACGAGCGATCGCCCCAAATCGACCTGACACATCCAACCGTTCTTGGGCAATACAGGTGCCGAGGGAATTGGCAAAATAGGTGATGCCGAAGCGATCGCGCAAATTCACCATTGTCGTTTGAATTCGGGGGTCGAAATCTAGCAGCAGTTGGTTATATCCCTCCAATAACCGCCGCTTTTCTGCCAGAGAAACCCCACGCGGATCGCGCCCGATTTCCACCGCCACATAATCTTGAATGGGTTCCACTGGCGCTAGCATCGTCGTTTCTTTTCCGACCAGATGCGCTTGAGAAACCGCTTCTTCAATCCGGTCTTTCAACTCGGCTAAACCATTGAAAGTGACAAAACTCCAGCCGCCCTTGTGGCAAGCGCGAATGCCCCCAGCCAGGGTAAAGTTACGATCTACGGCATCCAGCTGATGACCGCGAAAGGAGATAGAGGTAGACTCACTTTGTTCTAAGCGAATTTCTAGGTAATCTACCGCTGTAAGGTAAGGAGCGATCTCTGCCTGCAACCGATCTTGCATAGAAGTTTCCACTTTTTAATCCTTTTATTTAGTTATTTAGCCTCTGATAGGGATTCTAGGCGATTGTTAGGGCAGGCTGCTTAAATCGATTGGCGCTGAATTGTTGCCTAATTTGTCCTAAACCGAAGACGAAATCAGATTAATTATCGGATTTCTCGCTTCAGTTAAAAATTTGTCTATATTTACCTTTGCAACATCTAGCTCAGCGGATTATGGTTGCAAGGAGAAAACGTCTCGCATTTTGAACCCCTAAACCGCCTATTATGTCCCAAACTCGGCTTTGGCGATACTTAGCCAGCGTCGCCATACTGACTGCCATCTACGTTGGTGCAGCAAAACTATCACTAGCGCTTCCGGTGTTGAATAAGTACGTAACGCCGGTTTGGCCTCCGGCTGGGATTACTCAAGGCGTGCTGTTTATCGGGGGGCGTAAACTTTGGCCTGGAGTCGTGCTGGGTGAATTTTTATTTGCCAAAGTAGTTCTGCACGTACCCCTATCTGTTGCCATTGCCAGCAGCTTGGTTGCCGCCTTACAGGCTCTAGTCGGGGTCACGTTGCTTCGTTCGATTCGTTTGCGCCCCTCTCTGGATCGCCTGCGAGATGTTTTCGGTTTTCTCAGCCTGTCTGTGATGCTGTCTACTCTAGTCGCTTGCACTCTGGGTTTGACGACTCTTTGCTTGGCAAATCTTATCCCTTGGGGCGACTATGCGACGACGTGGTGGACGTGGTGGTTAGGGGATGGCATGGCAGTTTTAGTGTTAGTCCCCGCGATCTTAACTTGGAGTGTCCTTCCCCGCTTAGAGATACGACGAGAGCGAGTCATTGAGGCAATAGTCTTGCTGATTTTACTGACAACCGTTACGCAGTCAGTTTTCTTTGCCAAAACTGCTACAGCGATCGCTCACTATCCGCTTGCCTATCTCCCCTTTCCTTTGGTCGCTTGGGCAGCGCTCCGATTTAATCAGCAAGGCGCTGTACTGGCAACTCTACTGGTCTCCTGCATTGCTATCTGGGGCACCGCCTTGGGGGATGGGCCGTTTGCGGCAGTTGCCATTAATACCGACCAAGCTTTGCAATTTTTACAAGCCTTTATGGGCGTTATCGCAGTCACTGCTTTAGTTTTGGGGGCAGCGGTTTCCGAACGCGCCTCAGCCGAAGCGTCACTGCGATCTAGCGAAGCCAGTCTCGCCAACGCGCAACGTATCGCTCATCTGGGTAACTGGGATTTAGACCTGGTTAAACAACAACTGCGATGGTCGGATGAACTTTATCGCATCTTAGGTTTTACTCCAGCCGACTTTGAGCCAAGTATGGAACGATTCCTGATATCCGTTCACCCAGATGACCAAGAACGGGTCAGAGCATTAATAGACGCCGCATCGTATTCCAACCAACCCTTTAGCACTGACTTTAGAGTTGTTTTATCTAATCATTCTGAGCGCATTGTCCACGGAACTGGCGAAATTATTCAGGAGCAAGGTGGGAAAGCCGCTCGACTTATTGGCACTATTCAAGACATTACAGAACAAAAAAGAATCGAGCAGGCACTACTGCAATCAGAAGCTCAATTACTCGAACTCGCCCACAGCCTCGATCGGAAAGTAACCGAAAGAACTCTGGAGTTAGAAGAAAAGAATGATGAACTCGCGCGATCGCTCACCTCGCTCAAACAAACCCAACAGCAATTAATCCAAGCTGAAAAAATGTCGAGCTTGGGGCAATTAGTAGCAGGAATTGCTCATGAAATTAATAACCCTATTAACTTTATCACTGGCAATATTAGCCATGTTACTGCCTACATTCAAGACCTCCTCGACATCCTCAACCTTTACCAGCAAAACTATCCCACCCCACCCCCGGCGATCCAAGCGTATACCGAAACGGTTGAACTAGACTTTGTGATTGAGGATTTACCAAATCTTCTAGAGTCGATGAAAACAGGTGCAGAACGCATCCGTCAGATTGTGCTTTCCTTACGTAGCTTCTCCCGTCTCGATGAAGCCGATATGAAGCCGGTGAATATTCATGAAGGCATCGAGAGTACGTTACTGATTTTACAGCGTCGCCTGAAAGCGCGTCCGGGGCATCCAGGCATCGAAGTGGTTAAAAATTATGGTGATTTGCCACTTGTGGAGTGCTATCCGAAACAACTCAATCAGGTGTTCCTCAACCTGCTTAGTAATGCCATTGATGCCTTAGAGGAAAAAATGAAAGAGCAAGAAAAGGTAAAGGATGAAAGTTCCTTTTCATCCTTTTCACCCCACCCTTTTGCGATCGCCCTCACCACCCAGATGCTGTCACCCACTCAGGTGCAGATTGGAATTTCCGATAATGGCATCGGCATGGCTCCAGCAGTTAAGAACCATATTTTTGAACCATTCTTTACCACTAAACAAGTCGGCAAAGGCACTGGCTTAGGTTTATCGACTTGTTATCAAATTGTGGTAGAAAATCATCGAGGACAACTCATCTGTCTATCACAGCCAGGATTGGGGGCAACATTCCAGATCGTCATCCCTCTGCGGCAGAGTGGTCATCCCTAAAACAGTGGTTATACTGGTAGCTTCAATGACTATGTAATGTGAACCAAAACTGCTGATTCAACAATCAGACAGCACGTATGAAATTTGAGCTAATTCGCTGGACATCTCATATACTGCGGGTTTTGTCCCGCAATCTGGACTGGATGACGTGGAATCTATTTCTGGCGTTTATCCCTCTGCTGTTGAGTATTTGGCTATTTCGCAGCAGGCAAAAGCGATCGCCGATCTGGTGGGCGGGAGTCTTAGTTTTTGTAGCGTTTTTGCCGAATGCGCCCTATTTGTTGACAGATATCATTCACTTGATTCATGATATTCGCGCTAACTACTCGGTGTGGATAATTACGCTGATTCTCATCCCCCAGTATTTGCTAGTTATCCTAGCTGGCTTTGAAGCTTACGTTATATCTTTAATTAATCTGGGTTACTATTTACATCGTCACGAACGTAGCAAATACATCCTTTGGATGGAGCTAACTTTGCATGGTCTTAGCGCCGTTGGCATTTATTTAGGACGATTCCTACGCTTCAACAGTTGGGATTTTGTTACTCAACCGGATGCTGTATTCACTAGCGTGCTGGATGACTTAGTCGGTAAATGGCCTGTAGTGGTTATGGCTGTCACCTTTGTGGTAATTGCTGGCTTGTACTGGCTGATGAAGCAGGTGACTTTGGGGATAATATTGCGAAGACGGTTAAAAGCTATCCAGCCGCGCTCTAATCAGAATCATACAGACTCCCCGACTGCTTAAGCGTTTGCCTCTTTCAAGCTAAGCCGAGAGAGAATCAATCAATTTAGATATCAATCTCATCAGCCGCGAATAGACGAACTGCTTTCACAAGATCCGCAGGGGTGCCGATATCCAGGTAAGTTCCATCCGGAAACGTTTCGGCTTCTACCCGCAAGCCGCTGTCAATCGCCGCCTGAACCACATCGCTAATCGGTAACTCTTTCGCCTGTGGCACTTGCCCAGCTTGGATTGCAGCGAGATACTCGTGCATGAATTGGGTAAATACTGGCGTCCAAACCGCGATCGCCCACATATACTTTAAATCGCTAATCGGTGGTTTTTCGACCACGAAGTGGACTCGTCCTTCGGCATCAAAATCAACCATCCCGGCTTTATGAGGCTGATCGTTCGGGAATAATCCCAAAACCGCATCGGCATTCCCAGCCGCAAGCCTTGCCAGTAAACGCACAAAGGCGTCTTCGGGCTGAAAAAGGATGTCGGGAAAGCCCAGTGCTACTACCGCGTCTTGCACGAAGGGATAGGCTTGATCCAAGGTATAAGGAACGCCATAAGGCAGCCCCAGCATGAGATAGCCGAGGTTCATGTCTAGCAGGGTGCCGTCCCCAAAATAAGCCGGAATATCCCATTTTCCCGGACGCAGTACGGTGTATGCCTTCTTAATCCCTGCCAACCGCATTTTCTCTAGTAGGTAATGACTCACGACTTTGGGGCGTAAGGTGCCGCTATCCACCGGGCGAAATCCAATCGGGTACAGCTCTTTGCTCATCGGTAAGGGGGCGATTCGCGTTGCTTGCCCTCCTGCTGGTAGCAGTCCAATGACTTCCCGCTGGTGAATGCGATCGCTATCCATCATAAAAATGCCGATTGCTGTGGAATAGAACAGGGAAACCCTCAATCTTCTTATTCTCCCTGAATCTTTTTGACAGAGAAAGACTTGCTGGGATTTTTGCTGGGATTTTGGTCAGGTGTGCGCCGAACTTCCTATCAAAAGAAAGATGGCATCGCACCTGTCTTAGTCTGAAATGAACTTAGGTTGGGTTTTGCACTTAAGAATTTCCCGCAGCCGCAACCATAATTATTTCCCCAGAAGGGCGGATTTCCTATATGGTTTTTTCCGCCATATCTTTCTTTAGAGATTGCCAATTTTTGCTGTCCTTTCTGAATATTTTTGAAAGGAGTCCAATCAGATGCCGTTATTGTCCACTGATGCATTAAAAAGCTTGATAGAAAATTCTGCGAGTCCTTGTATCTCCATTTATATGCCGATGGAAAAGGCAGGGCCAGAGGTTCGACAAAATCCGATTCGCTTCAAGAATCTCATGCGTGAGGCTGAGAAACGTTTGGAAGAAATGGGGATAGACCAAGATGAGGCGAGGGCATGGCTTGAGCAAGCGAATACGATTGATAACCCTGAGTTTTGGGAAGAAAACCAAGGTGAGGGGGTAGCAATTTTTATCTCTCCCGAACTCTTTCGTTACTACCAGCTTCCCACTGATGTTGAAGAATTGGTAATGGTTAGCGATCGCTTCCATATTAAGCCGCTGTTACCTATCGTCAACAACGATGGACGGTTCTACATCCTAGCCCTTAGCCAAAAGGATGTCCGGCTGCTTCAGGCAACGCGCACCACTGTCAAAGAGGTACATATTGAAAACTTGCCGAAAAGCAAGGATGAAGCCCTCCAATATGACGCGACTTCCAAGGACGGTCAGATCCGGATTGCCACTTCAAAAGGGGGAACGAACAATACTTTTCAGCAACCTGGTAGTTTCCACGGGCAGGGAAGCCCGGATCAGGATGATATCAAGAAGGATCTCCTGCAATTTTTCCATCAGATTGATGGTGCATTGCACGACTTCTTTCGGAATAAGAAAGGACCTTTGGTATTAGCGGGAGTTGAGTATCTTTTCCCGATTTACAAAGAGGCAAATACTTACCAACATTTAGTAGAAGAAGGGATTACTGGAAATCCAGAAATATTTAAGCCAGAAGAATTGCACGAACTCGCTTTACCGATTGTGGACTCTCTGTTAAAAGAGGATATTGAGGGGGTTGTAGAAGAATACAAGGAACTGGCTGGAAACGATACGAGTAAAGTATCCCACGATATCAAAGAAATCATCCAATCTGCTTATTATCACCGGGTTGATTCTTTGTTTGTGGCGGTCGGCGAACAGCGTTGGGGTCACTTTGACCCTGAGACAATGACCGTAGATTTACACCCTGAACCACAGGCGGACGACGAAGATATGTTGGATTTTGCCGCTACTCATACAATTTTGAACGGTGGTAAAGTCTATGCAGTGGAGCCGGAAAAAGTGCCGGATGAGGCTCCGGTGGCGGCGATTTTCCGCTATTAATTAGCAATTGGCTGTGATTGATCGCAGCGTTTTAAAATTGCTAAGTTTGTCAACCCCCCGGCTTCCCCAAGGGCGGGGGGTTGCATATAAGTAATTTCAGTCGAGAAATCATAAGCAATTTCAGTAAAGAAATTGTTCGGATCGCAATCGTGGGGAAAAATAAAAATTTCCTTCCCCTCTTTCAGTGCATTTTGGTGAAGCGCGATCGCTTCTACCAACGGACAAAACATAATTGGAATCCATCTGCCACTGTAAAAACAGACAACGACGCGGCTCATTGTGTACTCTTCCAGCAGGAGTGGATTTCGCCAAGGTGAAACCACACGAATTCTATGATAGGTATACTCTTTAGTTGTTTACGATTAGAAGCGAAAGCGCAACAACCTTAAGGAGTATTTATTAATCTTTATCAAGAGAGAATTGTTAGGAAAATCGGTTGTAAGACAACCCTTGAATCAGACAACCCTTGAAATAGAATGACTCTAGACAAGGGGCAAAAAGTGGGCGTAGATTTAAGACCCTCTCTACCAGATATTTGCTGAAGGCTATCTATTGATTCAACTGACGACGGGCGGCTGCTAAGAGAAGGCGTTGTTCGGCACGCGCGATCGCGTTATAGGTTCGCTCAACCGCATCTAATTCCACAGAAATTGAGGGAATACCCCACTGGACAAGCCGATCGATCAACTCTGGGTATTGAGCCGGTGCTTGACCGCAGATACAGCAGGGAATTCCTGCCTGTTTTGCCATTTGGATGAGTTGCGCGATCGCTTGCGTGACTGCTGGATGACGCTCATCAAACGCCGCCGCCATCTGCGCTTGGTCTCGGTCAGCCCCTAACAGCAGCTGGGTGAGATCGTTAGTGCCGATCGAGATGCCTTGGACGCCTGCTTTCACGTAATCTGGGAGCAAAAATAGCACCGACGGCACTTCAGCCACGATCCAGAGTTGGAATTGAGGCGATTGGCTGAGTCCGGCTTGCTCAACTCGGTGGCGACAGAAGGAAAACTCTTCCACTGTGCGGACAAAAGGCAACAGCAGGCGGACATTGGTATATCCGGATTGCTGCACCTGTACTAAAGCTGCCAGTTCTACATCAAACAAGGCGGGATTGGAAACATAGCTAAATGTTCCCCTCATCCCAAGCATCGGATTGGCTTCGGGCTGCGCCAAAGAACCACCGACTAAGTATTGAAATTCATGCGATCGCAAATCTAGAGAGCGATAAAATACGGGTCGCGGCGCAAATGCCTCAGCAAACTGACACAGTTGCTGGGCAAGAATTTCCCTCAACTCGTCTTCACGCTGCATCTGGAGCCATCGCTGAGGATGTTGTCCCTGCAAAACTTCCAGCAGCATCAGTTCAGAGCGCAATAATCCCACTCCATCCACCGGCATCTGAGCCGCTCGTTTGATACTGTTGGGTTGGCTAAGGTTGACCAACAGTTGAGTCGCTAGAGGAGGGAAGAGGACTGAGGGCTGAGGCGTGGGAAGTGAGGGGTGAGGACTGAGCGAAGAGGACTGAGGCGTGGGGAGTGCGGCGTGAGGAACAATTTTCTCGCGATCGCCTGCGTGAGCCTCAACGCGATAAACGGCTCCTTTGTCACCATCCACTAGTACGGCGTCGCCGGTTTTAATGAGCTGGGTGGCACCGACAGCACCAACAACCGCTGGAATGCCTAATTCTCTGGCAATAATCGCAGCGTGACAAGTCATCGCACCCTGTTCGGCAACCACAGCGACAGCCTGTTTTAGTAGTACCAGCCGATCGGGAGTAATGCTTTTGACGACTAAAATCTTCCCATTCACGGGCGAATATTCATCTCCAGGGGCATTCGGAAAGTGGAGATGATTGGAATCGGTTAATACATGAGCGATCGCAATCGTCCGTCCCACTGACGCTCCCAGCCCCTTGATCAACGGCTGTAAATCTGTTTCTGGCACTGTAGGCGATTTCTCTTCCTGTAGACGATGCTGATGGGGTGAAAAGAAGGATGACGGAGGGAGCATAAAGGAAGCATGACTGATTTCTACTGAATGCTGTAAAGATTCCTTAACCGCTGCTACTTTAATTTTGGACTCCTTCAAGCTCATGGCTGAGTGACCAACACTCGCTTGTGTGAGATACAACTGGTCGCCTTCATTTTCTTTTCCTGGAGAGAGCGTCCACTCCAAAGTAAAAGTTGGGCCGAGATCAGTCGTCAGTTGCTTCGCCAGTTGAATGAGAACATCTAGGTGATTTTCTTCCAGAGCGTAATATTTTTGTTGTTCTTCGCTGAGCAGATAAGCTTCTAGACAACTATCGACACTCAACGGTGAGTGGTGGGTGTCCCCAAAGTTCTCCAGACGATAAGCACGGGTTTTACTGCCCAGATATCGAGTTTGCACTTCCCCCGTTTCGGGTTGCACCTGGTATAAATCTGGAATCACTTCTCCCAAGACCAGCGCCTTGCCCAGTCCCCAAGTTGACTGAATTTCCCAGCAATCTGGAGTCGCGTGAAGAGTCCCGGAAGCGATCGCATCTAAGACGGGTTGCACTAAAATTGCCAAGTTCAGCTGAGCCGTCTGGATACCCGAACAGTGCCAGTAAAACAGACTTCTGGCACGAAACAGCTCTGCCCAAGCCAGCTTCAAACCCATCGCCAAGCTCTCTGGCGTCGCCAGACAAACGTGGGATTCTAACAGTCCAGACTCTGGTAAAACCACCCGGCTCGTCGTCTGGACTTTGGACGCCGGATCTAAAGCCAAAGAGGGGCGCAAAATCAGCACCTTCGTTTGCCAATGCGCTTGTGCCGATTCTATTTCCGAGACCCAAGATGCTGGTAACGTAGCGGCTGTAATTTCCTGTCGAATCGTTTGAGCAACGCTCTGTAGCTGGCGAGGATTATCTACATCCAGATGTAGCGAAGAATAGGGTAGGTCTAAGCCAAGCGGTGCCGACCATTGAATACTTTCGAGAAATTGACGGGCTGCGGTTGCCGGAACGACAAAACCGGGCACGACCGGATAGCCACGCTGCATGACTCGGCTTAAGTAAAAAGCTTTATCGCCTACCAGCGTGCGGTCGAAGGGTTTAATGTGGTCGAGCCAGTGGAGTTTGTCCACTCAGGTGAAAGGATAAAAGGGAACAATGAATCATAACTTATATTAATTATTCATCAGTTCTCAATCTTGGCTCTTCACTCCTCAGTCCTAACTCTTGACTCCTCCTGTCCTTTTAACAGAGGTAGCCGCACTGTAAAAGTGGCTCCGAGTCCTTCCCCAGGGCTTTCAGCCCTGACAGTGCCACCATGCAGTTCTACAAGATAGCGGACAATCGCGAGTCCCAGTCCCAAACCTCCGTGCGATCGCGTGATTGTACTATCAGACTGACGGAACAAGTCAAAGACATGGGACAAAAAGTCAGGGCTAATTCCCGCTCCGGTGTCGCTGACTTGGATTTGAGCATAATCGGTGATAGGTAATGGGTTAAATTCTTCTCCATTCTTCATTGCCCATTCCCGATTCCCTATAACAATGGACAATCGCACCGTTACCTGTCCGCCGTTGGGTGTGAACTTGAAGGCATTTGAGAGCAGATTTGACATCACCTGCTGCAATCGGATGGGATCGCCTTGGACACGTCCGCAAGAAGGGTCTAGCACTGTCTCTAGTTGTATTTCCCGTGTCTGAGCGGTTTCCAGTACAGAATTAATGGAAGTTTGAATCACCGGAATCAGGTCAACTGCGAGGAGATGGAGGGGCAAGTTCCCCCGGATCATGCGCGAGACATCCAAAAGCGACTCAATCAGCTGCGTCTGCGCCTTGGCATTGCGCTCGATGGTTTCCAGGGCTTGCGCCGTCCGTTTTTCATCAAACTTGCGGCTGCGGAGCAGCTGTGCCCAACCCAGGACGGCGTTGATGGGAGTTCGCAGTTCGTGGGAGACAATCGCTAGAAACTGATCTTTCATGCGATTGGCTTCTTGAGCTTCGTGGTAAAGTCGCGCATTGTCTATCGCCAGGGCAGCGCGGTGAGCCAGTTCAGACGCTAAGGAGAGATCCGCCTGATTGTAGTGGCGACCCGATTCGGCAGTAATAAAGGCGATCGCTCCCAAGATGCGTCCACGGGCAATTAACGGTAGGCACATATAAGATTTGAAATCTGCCTTACGGAGGATTTTCAAGTGTTCCGAATTGCGGGCGATCGCGACGAGCAATTCGTCGGGAATCTCCGGAGCGAGTATTGCCTCACCCGTATGCAATACTTTCGCCAAACCACGGGGAACCTTGGGATCGAAGGGATAGCGACGCTCTACCTCCCATGCCAGATCAACCTTTGAGGAGTCTGAGTGGGCAACCGCCCGTTGGCGAATCGAGCCATCTGGCTCTACTGTATGGACGGCGCACCAGTCGGCAAGGTGCGGCACCGCCAGATTCACAAGGCGTTCTAGGGTGGCTTGATAATCCAGCGAGTCAGATAGCACGACGCCCGCTTCCGAGAGGAATTGCCGTGCCTCTTCCGCGCGTTTGAGATCGTCAATGTCGGTGCAAGTCCCGAACCACTTGACAACCCATCGATGGCGATCGCGTAGCGGCAACGCCCGAACCAGATGCCAGCGGTAAACTCCATCTGAGGCTCTCTTAAAGCGGCATTCGGCTTCGTAAGTCTCACCCGTATCAACAGCATTGTTCCAGCCGTCTATCGATGCCTGCAAATCGTCTGGATGGAGTATAGGCTGCCATCCCCAGCCTTGGGCTTGCTCCAGCGTCGTTCCCGTGTAGTCAAACCAGCGTTGGTTGTAGTAATCCACTGCCCCATCTGGCTGTGCCGTCCACACCATCTGCGGAATCGCTTCTGCGAGGGAGAGATAACGCTGCTGTGCCTCTTCTGCTTGGGCACGCGCTTCCTGTTCGCGGACGAGCCGAAGGCGTTCTTTCTCAGATTTCTTGCGGCTGGTGATGTCCTCAATCACATACGCAAATTTCGGATGCAAATTAGAAGATCCTTCAATGGAGCAGACGCTAGCAGATAGCCACTTCTTACCCAAATCAGTCTCGTGAGGATATTCAAAGCGGATGGTTGTCTGGGTGCGTTGAGCCAACCGATATTGATGAACCCATAACCGCAGGTATTGCGGTGGGACTCCCAAATTGCTACTCAGTCGATTTTGCATCACTTCAGGAGTTAACCCAAAGAACTTTGCTGAGGTGGAATTATCAGAAATATGCAGGATGTCATCTTCCACCAGCTCGACAATTCCCATCATCAAGGATGCACTATCGAAGAAGCTGCGAAGGATGGATCTTTCCCATTTGAGTTCTTGAAGTGCTTGGTAGCGCTGGGTGATGTCCTGAACGAGAGCCACGAAGTAATCAATTGAGCCGTCAGTAAGGCGCACGCAGCGAGTCGAGATGCTGGCGTGGATCGTTTGACCATCTTTGCGGATAAACCGCTTGTCTATGGAGTAGGCTTCAATTTCCCCTGCTAAAACCCGCTGGAATTGCTCTACATCGGCTGGCAAATCATCGGGATGAGTTAATTGATCCCAGGTCATTTGCCTGAGTTCTTGCCGGGAATAGCCAAAGATGTCGCATAATTTATCGTTGGCTTCTAGCCAACCTTTGTCCGGCGAACTGATGGCAATCCCGACTAAAGGAAGTTCAAAGTAGCTGCGGAAGCGTTGTTCGCTCTTCCGCAGTTCTTGTTCGGCTTGTTGGGCGAGGGCAATTTGTTCTTGAAGTAATTCATTCGCTGTTGCGAGTTCGGCAGTTCGTTCGCGAACCCGAATTTCTAAATTTTGATGGGAAGACTGCAATTCGCGCTGGCGGGAGGCGAGTTCTTTAGCTAAGGTGGCGAGGTCTATATCTAGGGTTTGTAATTCTTGCTGAAGTATCTCGCGGGTGCGTTTCATGGCGATCGCATTCCCTACTCGTGCCCGAAGTTCCTCGATATGGAAGGGCTTCATCAGGTAATCCTGTACCCCATCTCGTAACATCTGCACCCGTAGCTCGTTGTCTGCTTTCGCCGTGAGCAGAATAATCGGAATCATATCGAGTTCTTTGATGGCTCTGACTTCCCGCACTAGCTGGTCGCCGTTCATTTGAGGCATCATCACATCGGTGAGGATTAAGTCAGGGCGCAGGGCGATCGCTTTGTCCAATCCTTCTTGCCCATTCCGGGCGGTCACAACCCGATTTTCTGGTGCTAAGCTCTCGGCGATGAACCGATTCATTTCCGGGTTGTCCTCAACTACCAGCACGAGTGGGGACTGAGGATTTTGACCGGGCTGGTTTGAGGGGAAAATGGCTGATGACAGGTAATTAAATCCCGATTCCAAATCGTTGGGTTGATGCCGCAGTTCCGCCATTACAGAACGGGCAATTTCCTGGTAATTTGTGGATGTTTCCGCCTGAGGCGATGGCGTCGAATCGATTTGAAGATTTGTCGAAGTCAGCTTATCTGAGTCTGTAGCAGCTGGTTGCGCGATCGCCATCGTCTCCCCATCCCGACGAATAAGACCGCGATTCCCATCTGGTACTGGCAACCCTTGTGCATTGGTACTTAGAACGCCTGAGGGTGCTGCTTGCGGCATCCTGGTCGTGAAAACGGCCCCGCCTTGTGGAGCTTGGTTAACTTCTATGGAGCCGCCGTGCAATTCGACGAACTCCTTAACAATGGCTAGCCCCAGACCAGTACCGCCAAATCCTTGCTGAGTAACGAATTCCTCTTGGCGATACGGCTCGAAAATGACTTCCCGGAGTTCCGGTGGCACGCCTGGGCCAGTGTCTTCAATGGTGAGGGTGAAGGATGAAGACGAGAGAGAATCAAAGGGGAAGATTTGCGCGTCTACGTCCCTGCACTCCTGAGGACTGACTTCCGCAAGGATGCAGCGGATACTACCCCCGATCGGAGTGAATTTGAAAGCGTTGGAAAGTAAGTTGAAGCAGATGCGCTGCCACTTATCCGGATCGACACTCGCCCTAAGAGATGGAGGAGCTTCGACCAGGAAGGATATCTGACGGTCTTCTGCAATGGTTTCAAAGTTAGCAGCAATCAGCCGCACCAGCTCAGCCACGTCACTGAGTGCGTAGTTCACTTCCATTTTGCCTGCCTCTAGCTTGGAGACATCCAGCAAATCGTTGACCCGTTTGAGCAAGATACGGGCGTTACGATCCACCAATTCTAGGTCGTGGCGTTGTTCTTGGTTGGTCAGATTCGGCTGGGAGAGCAGTTTCTCCGTTGGCCCTAAGATTAAAGCGAGTGGTGTCCGCAGGTCGTGGCTAACGTTGGCAAAAAATTGGGTTTTTAATTGGTCGAGTTCCTTGAGCTTTTGGTAAAGCGTCTCCAACTCAAGGTTTGCCGTTTCTAGTTGGAGTTTACGATCTTCAGCGATTTTTGCAGAGGCAATCAGCGTTAGGACTTGAGGAACTAATGGCGGCAGTACAAAGGCTGTCGTCACTGAAGCGATCGCTGTAATTAATTTAATCGTTCCCGATAGCCAATAAACGGGCATCCACAGTGTCCACACTTCTATAAAATGAGTGGCACCGCAGGCAATAATGAAGCATCCAAAGGCGATAAATACTGAATCAAAGGGAATATCTCGACGAGCTTTGTGAACTAAATAAACTAGGGTGACTGAAATCGAAACATACGCCAGTCCGATTAACGTATCGGTGGCAACATGAAGTGACACCAGCCCTGGTTTCCACAAGTAGCAATGACCATGCGGGATAAAACCATTCGCTGCAAAAAGATTGTTTAATAATTCCGGCCATAGCCACAGACCCAGCAAAGTACAAATAGATACTGCTAGCCCGTAGCCGAGACCGGCCCAAGGTATGATTTGCATAGATTGCTTTTCCCCTCCTGATACTATTTTGAGGGTTAAATCCCGACTTTGGGGATCGCTCCGCTCTGGTTCTTTCAGCCAATTGAGCAAGCAGTGCGTCTAGCGGATAAGCTTAGCGATCGCTTCTGCTAACAGGGTGGGTTCAACTGGCTTAGCGATGTGTCCATTGAAACCCGCATCGATCGCCCTCTGGGTATCTGCCTGACTGGCATAGGCGGTGAGTGCGATCGCTGGCAGCCGTCTCACTCGTTCTACCGAATGGTTCCTGACTTTGGCAATTAGCGAATAGCCATCCTCTAAAGGCATTCCGATGTCGCTGATCAGAACATCCGGATGAAATTGTTCGAGTGCTTCTATGGCATTCAGAACGGATGCAACAGCGAGGATCTTTGCCTCATACTGTTCCAAGGCTGTGGAAAGAAATTCTCGCGCGTCTGCTTCATCGTCTACGACCAGTATCCGCAATCCACTCAGAATGTTCAGGACAGGAGGAGTGAGAAGTGAGGAGTAAGGGCTGAGAGAAGAGGAAGATGGAAGAGGACTGAGAGAAGAGGAAGAGGGGTGAGGGAAGAAGGGTGAGGGAAGAGGGGTGAGGGAAGAGGAAGAGAAATTTTGGGATTTCTCATTTGCTTCTTCTGGCTCAATCTGCATTTCCTGCCGCTGCGCTAACGTTCCTGAAGATTTTAGTCCCACTTGTGTCCTTTCTAAGAGTGGCAACCGCACGGTAAAGGTCGCTCCCAGTCCTTCCCCAGGACTCGTGACTTCAATCGTGCCGCCATGCAGTTCCACCAGTTGGCGGACGATGGCTAACCCTAGCCCCAAACCTGCTTGCGATCGCGTTGTTGTACTATCCGCTTGCCGAAAGCGCTCGAAGACGTAGGGCAAAAAGTCAGGACTAATGCCCAATCCGGTGTCGCTGATTTGGATTTGGGTGTGGTTGGGAATGGGGAATGGGTTCGATGGGTTGCCATTCCCGATTCCCGATGACTCATTCCCCTTGACCGTTGACAACTTCACTGCCACTCGTCCGCCTTCCGGTGTGAACTTGATGGCATTGGAAAGCAGATTCCAGACGACTTGCTGCAAACGTTCGGCATCACCCATCACTACGCCAGTATCAGGCGCGAGTATTGACTCTAGAGCGATCGCTTTGGCTTCGCAGGAAGGTAAGACAGTATTGATGGATGACTCAATCACCGATATCAGGTCAACTGGGCGAATATTCAGGCGGATTTGCCCGCGAATTAGGCGCGAGACATCTAATAAATCCTCAATCAGTTTTACCTGTGACTTGGCGTTGCGCTCGATTGTCTCTAGCGCCCGCGCGGTGGTAGTTTCATTGAGTTTCCGCGTCCGGAGCATCGTCGCCCAACCCAGCATCGCGTTTAAGGGCGTCCGCAGCTCGTGGGAGACGACTGCCAGAAATTCGTCTTTGATCCGACTAGCTTTTTCTAATTCTTCTGCCTGTTGTCGCAGGGTTGCCTCTAACTGCTTGGCGCGAGTGATGTCCTCGGCAATACCAACAATGCGGTAAACTTCTCCCTGGTCGTTTTGGATCGGAAAAGCGCGATCGCGTATCCAGCGCTCCTCGCCGTCGGGTCGGGCAATCCGATACTCTTGATCGTACTTTTCGTAGCTCTGCTTTTTCGCCGCAGCGATTACCCGCTCTCGATCCTCTGGATGGATGGAATTCACCCAGGATGAAGGGTCTTCGTAAAGGCTTACGGTCGTGCGACCCCAGATTTTTTCATAGGCGGGACTGACATAGAGTAACTGTTTCGCAGCGTCCGAACGAATCCAGAACACTTCATCGATGTTTTCTGCCAGCTGACGAAACCGCTTTTCACTTTCTTTGAGTGCTTCCTCTGCACGCTTGCGTTGGGTGCGGTCAAGGACAAAAGCAACGCAACTATCGAGGGATTCTTCTAACCGAGCCAACCCGACGAGAACTGGAACGCGGCTGCCATCTTTACGAACGTATTCTTTTTCCCAAGGCGTACACGTCCCAGAGTTCAGCATTTCCTGGTTTTTGTGCCGATCCAAATCGTCGAATTCCTCCGGGGTCATGATATCCCAACGCACTTTGCCCGCTTGCAGCTCTTGGCGGGTGTAGCCGAGCAGATTCAAAAAGGCGTCGTTAGTATCGGTGACATTCCCATTAAAGTCCGCAAACACGACGCCGATGATATTGGATTCCACCAGACGCCGAAATCGGGCTTCGCTTTGCCGCTTTGCCTCTTCGGTGCAGTGACGCTCAATG
The DNA here is from genome assembly GCF_014698845.1 of Coleofasciculus sp. FACHB-1120. NCBI lineage: Bacteria > Bacillati > Cyanobacteriota > Cyanophyceae > Coleofasciculales > Coleofasciculaceae > Coleofasciculus > Coleofasciculus sp. FACHB-1120. The sequence continues at coordinate 62,692 of NZ_JACJTV010000029.1, forward strand.
GCGATGCCTGCCAGATTGGTCGATATCCCAACCAGTTTCTGGTCGTGCAAACTAGGCTGTTGCGGCTTGCGGTAATACATCGCAAAAGTGCCTAAGATATCTCCATTCGTGGCAAAAATCGGGACTGACCAACACGCTTGGAATCCATGAGACAAGGGCAAATCTTTGTATTCTGCCCACAGGAAATCGTTGGCAATATCCGACACAATTACTGGTTCGCGCCGATAAACCGCCGTACCGCAACTGCAAGCTACAGCACCGATAGGAATCCCATCAGGGACTGCTTGAAAGTAGCTGTCTGGAATGCTCGGTGCTGCACCGCGATAGAGTTTTTGCTTTTCTTTGTCCATCAGCAGAATGGAACACAGAGCGCCATCCGACTGTTGTTCGATCAACCGGGCGAGAACATCCAGCACGGAGGGGAGGGCGGCACCTTTGGCAATCATTTCCAAGACCGTGTTTTGCGTCGCTAACAAAGCTTGGTTTGAAGAGCGCTGGGTGATGTCCAAAAAGGTGACAACAGCAGCGACGAGTTTGCCCGCGCGATCGCATACCGGAGAGGAGCTGACGTGCATCGTGCCCCGCGTATCATCCCCCCGCAAAAATTGAATTTCTTCATCAATGACGACTTCGCCGGTGCTGATGGAACGTGCCAAAGGCCATTCCTGTGGCTGATAAGGTCGCCCGTCAGCGTGAAAGCCTTGGTACTCGCGGTACTCCTCAATATCCCTAGATTGCCGAAAAGGATGACGCCAAATTAGATCCACCTGCTCGTTGCCGAGGATCAGCTTCCCGGAGGGAGCTTCGGCAACGATCGCGCCGATTGGCATTTGCCGCAGCACCGCTTCTAGGAGGGCGCGTTCGGTTTCTAATTGCGAATGAGCGCGATCGCATTCGTCTTGAGCAATCCGGCTTTCACTGATGTCTAAAGTACAGCCAACCACGCGCACTGCACGCCCGTCAGCATCTCGCACAATTAGCCCTCTATCCCAAACATATAGATACCGATCGTTTTTGTGGCGAATCCGATATTCAACGGTAAAACTACTACTGGCGGCAATCTTGCTGTTGACTTCGTCGTGTACCCGCTGCCGGTCATCTGGATGAATCCGCTCCATCCACCACTGGACAGTTGTTTGGGCTTCTTCAACTTGATAGCCTAGAACCTCACTCAGCCCCCGTGTCCTTTCTATCGTGTTCTGAACCAGATCCAATTCGTAGATAATCCCATTAATTGCCGCAGCCGCCAGCTCAAAGCGCTCGTTCGCCCTCCTCAGCTTTTCCTCGATCTGTTTACGTTCGCCCAGTTGCTGATTCAGAATGTCGTTGGTCGCCTCTAGTCTCAAAGCTTGTTCGGCGCGGCGCTTGAGAACCCCGACCATCAACACCAGCGCTGGCGTGGTGAAGGCTAGCACGAGCAAGTGACGGGCGTTTTCGTCCGTGTACGTAAACAGGTGTCCGGGGGTGGAAAAGAAGCCAAGGGCATACACCAGCGAAATCGCCGCGCTAATTAACCCAGCGGAAAAACTGCCGCTGAAGGCAGCATAAACAACCGTGGTGAGGTAAATTGGGCCTGGGTTGGGGATGGCAAATTTGGTCTGAGACAGCATCTCAATGGCGGCAAGCGTCACCACTGTTAGGATGGGGCCAATGACCTGCGACCAGAAGCGCGTGTTCGACGACTTCTTTCTGACATGATTAGAGTCAGCCATTATCCTGGGGATTTAGTTAATTTTTTAGTGTAATTCGGTGTGGAAGTTTAAAAAAACGCTGATTCTTAAAGTTAGATTCCTTAATTTTTTACAAAATTAAGCTGGGCGTCACTTGCGCGATCGCTCAAAAATCTATTTGTATTTTAAAGAAATCTCCCCCAAGGAGGACGTATTAACAATGGCGCAATGGAGTCGGACTCTAAAAGGGTTGTTAAATCTATTTCTGAAGTCCAACTGCCCACTTTGCCAGCGCCCGACTTCTGAAGAATTTTGTGAAGACTGTCAGCGGCAACTTCAACGCTGTCAGATGTCCAATCCTAACCAATTTTGGCAAGGGCAACTACCCGTGTTTGCTTGGGGCGGATATGGAGGGGCAATCAAGAGAGCGATCGCTGCCCTAAAATATGAAAACCATCCCCAACTGGCTCGTCCGTTGGGTCATTGGCTTGCTCAAGCGTGGCTGAATTCTCCGGTATCCCCTGAGAGCAGATTAACCGTAGTACCCATCCCGATGCACCCCTCCAAGGTACGTCAGAGAGGCTACAATCAGGCAGATTTATTGGCTCAAAGCTTTTGCGATTTCACCCGCTACCCGATGCGATCGCTGGGTTTGGAACGGGTACGGGAAACGGAGGCTCAGTTTAGCTTATCTGGCACCGAGCGAGAAAAAAACTTAACGGGAGCTTTCTCACTTGGAAAAGAATTTCTTCGTAGCCGTCCATCTACGCCAGTGCTGTTATTAGATGACATTTACACCACAGGCGCGACGGCTCAAGCTGCTGCTAAAACACTCGCTCAGCATGGCATTCAAGTCTATGGTTTGGTTGCAGTCGCCACTCCTAAAAGGGTGAAGGGTGAATGATGGTTGATACGAACCAATTAGCCATTACTCATGATACCCGGTGTGCAACTTTCTGTATTTTCGCCCAATCAATGGGCAGGGCTGATTGATTGAACAGAGAAAAAAGAAAATAGAGGAAGTGGTTGTTGTCTACCCTCCAATGAGCAGCCTGATAGAACATCTGCAACAAATCCGAGATTTCCGTACCCAGCCACGCTATCCCCTGTGGGTAGTACTGGTGCTGGTACTCATGGGGACAATGAGTAATTGTTTAGGGTATCGAGCGCTAGAAGACTTTGTTGAGCGCCACCAAAAAGCCTTGCTGGAGTTAATGGAGCTGCCTCAGACACGACTACCATCTTACTCGACGATTCGACGAGTGATGGTGAGGATTGACTTTTTGGAATTGACCAAGGCGTTCAATGCTTGGGCAAGCGAGACCTTCGGAGTGTCCCTAAGCGAGCAAGTAGCGATGGATGGCAAGAGTATTAAAGCTAGCGTCAAAGACTACGACAATGCCTATCAAGATTTCGTTAGTGTCGTATCGGCATTTAGGATTCAACAAGGCGTGGTGGTAGGATTACAACCCATGCACAATCGTCAGGAAAGTGAAATTGCCACAGTGCAAAGCTTGTTGAATGTTTTACAACTCAAAGGTGTCTGTTTCAGTATGGATGCCTTACACGCCCAAAAAAAACCATCCAGCAAATCATCGACAGTGGTAATGACTACTTAATTGCTGTC
>NZ_JACJTV010000030.1 GCF_014698845.1 Coleofasciculus sp. FACHB-1120
CTCGCTCACTTCACTCTTGTTGAGTCCATCTAACTCGATTGCTTGGATGACCTTCCGGCGTAAGTCATAACTGTAAGCTTTTGCCATCACAGAGTTTCCAGTCACTTCTATCACCACTCTACGTCCTAACTGAACTGGCGACAGCTATAGTTTTCACAAGCGCGATCGCTTCTATAAAATAAAACCCCGTGGGTATCAACCTACGGGGTTTTAGTAGTGAAACGCGCTCTAACTACTTCTTACCGATTGGAAATTTATCTTGTTCTGGGTTGGGAGTGGGGGGAAGCGATCTCTTTCCCTGTGAATTCGTCCGACGCACCCCGCCATTTTTGTGCCCCCGTTTTCTGCCAAATCCGCGCTTCGGCAGTTGCACAAGCCAGCGCTGCAAGTTGTCCACGTAGGTGAATAGCACCGGCACCACCACCAGCGTGAGCAGCGTGGAAGTCGTGAAGCCGCCCATCAGCGCAATTCCCATCGGAGCGCGGACTTCAGCCCCGGCACCAATTCCCAAGGCGAGGGGAATGGTTCCCGCAATCGTAGCTAGAGATGTCATCAAAATCGGTCGCAGACGATCCATCCCAGCGGCGATTAGCGCCTGATATTGCGACTTGCCTTCCTCCTGGTTAATCAAGGTATAGTCCACCAGCAGGATGGAGTTTTTCGTCACAATCCCCATCAGCAAGACAATCCCAATTAGCGCATATAACCCCAACGCTTCTTGGGCAATCATTAAGCCCAACAGTGCGCCGCCTAAAGACAAAGGCAACGCCACCATGATTGTCAGGGGATGGAGGAAATTGTTGTACAGCAGCACCAGGATGGCATAGATACACATAATTGCCAGTCCGATAGCCGAACCAAAGCGACCGAAAATCTCCTGCATAATCTCGGCATCCCCAGCCGATTCCTGCGTGACTCCGGCGGGAAGATTTCTGAGAGCAGGTAGCTGCTGCACCGCTTGCACCGCATCTCCCAGAGCAACGCCCTGCAAGTTCGCTTGCACCGACACCTGACGAGCGCGATTAAACCGATCGATTTGTGCCGGACCGCTGCCAAAGCGGATATCTGCCACCGACACTAACGGAACAAGATTCCCATTTTGACTGGGCACCTGAAGATTTTTGAGCGTGTCGATATCCTGCCGAGCATCAGGATCGATCTGCACTCGAATCGGAATTTGCCGATCGGGGAGGTTAAACTTAGCCAGATTTGCTTCATTGTCGCCGATAGTGGCAAGGGATGCGGTACGCGCGATCGCTTGCACCGTCACTCCCAAATCCGCCGCTCGTGCCGCATCGGGAATAATCAGAATTTCTGGTTTCACCAAACTGGCAGTAGAGGTTGCTTCCACTAAACCGGGCACGCTTCTCATCTGCTTTTCCAGAGCATCCGCTGCCAAGTTCAAAGCTTCCGGATTTTCACTTTTGAGGACAATTGATAAATCCTTGCCCGCTCCTCCAGCTCCCTGGCTTTGGAAACTAATCCGCGCCCCCGGCACTTGAGGGAACTCTTGGCGCATTTGATTCTCAAATTTCTTCTGAGGGATATCCTCTCGTTGTTCCTTCGGTTTCAAATTGACAAAAAGATTGGCAGTATTGACTTCTGTCGTTGCCAAGACACTCTCAACGGCGGGGCTTTGCTGAATTAACCGAGTTGTCTGCTGTACAACTTTTTTAGTATCTTCCAGCGTCGAACCGGGAGGGAGTTGCACGGCAACTTCCGAGAACCCAATGTCACCGTTATCAAATAATCCCTTGGGAATAAACGGGACTAGCGCCAAACTGCCTAGGAAAAATGCCAGAGCGATCGCCATCGTGGTCAGGCGATGCCTTAAAGCCCATTTCAGCACAAAGCGATAGGGTTGAAATCGATTTTTTTTCCGGCTGTTAGCGCCGTTCCCGTTTCCATTTCCGGATGCGTGATTGGCGGGTGAAGTCTTCTTCGGTTTGAGCAAATAAGCACCCATCATCGGCGTAACCGTCCGCGCCACCAGAGTAGAGAAGATAGTCGAGACCGCAACCGTCACCCCAAACGGCTGGAAAAACTGCCCCGGAATTCCACCCATAAACGCAACTGGCAAAAACACCGCGATAATCGTCGCCGCGCTCGCCAGCACTGCCAAACCCACCTCCGCAGAAGAATCTAAAGCCGCTTGGAAGGGCGTTTTGCCCATATCCATGTGGCGATCCATATTCTCAATTTCTACAACGGCATCATCCACCAAGTTCCCCACCGCGAGCGCCAATGCCAGCAAAGTCATGTTGTTGAGGGTGTAACCCAGTAAATATTGCACGGCAAAGGTGGGCAGCATGGACAACGGCAGTGCCACGGCAGTAATCAACGTGGCACGCCAGTTCCGCAAAAAGATCATAATCGTCAGCACTGCCAGCCCGGAGGCTTGGATCAAGTCATCAATCGTGCCTTCATAGGATTCGCGGATAAAGTCAGCGCGAGTAAAGATGAGTTTTAGCTGGACATCCGTCCCTAGGGTTTTTTGCAGTTCTTCTACTTTCTGGCGTACCCCTTCTTCCACCGTCACCAGCGTGCTACCAGTGCTACGCAAGACAGAAAAAGACACGACGGGTTGATTATTCAGTAGTGCCGCCTGCCGGGGGTCGGCAGAAGCATCGCGGATCTCTCCCAGACTAGACAAGGGCACCGAACCCCCGTTGGGAAGGATAATCTCATAGTTTTGCAATGCCTGGACATTTGGCGCACTGCCTAAGGTGCGAATGCTTTGTTCGCTCCCGCCTAACTCCGCTCGTCCGCCGGGTAAGTTGACGTTGAGGGCGCGGATTTGGTCGTTGACTTGAGTGGCTGTAATTCCCAGAGCTTGCAGACGATCGGGATCGAGATTGACGCGAATCTCGCGGTCAACACCGCCAACCCGCTTGATTTGAGCGACTCCCTCTACCGACAACAGGGCGCGACTAATCGTTTCGTCAACTAGATTACTTAATTCCTCTACCGATTTTTGCTTAGAAATGACGGCGTAGTTCATAATCGGCCCCCCGGAGAACTCCAGCCGTTGCACGATCGGTTCGTTGATGTCTGCGGGTAAACTTTGGCGAATTTGGGCGACGGCATTGCGGACATCATTCGTCGCGCGATCGCTATCTGTCCCCAATACAAAATTAACGACGGTGGTAGAGACGCCGTCGTTAACTGTTGAATTTAATTGGTCTATATTTCCCAGACCCGCCACAGCATCTTCAATCGGTTTCGTCACCTGAGATTCCAGTTCCGCTGGTCCCGCCCCCGCCTGGGTGACGGTAATCGAAACCGTTGGTAGATCGATATTTGGGTTGATATCAATGCCCAAACCTGTAAAAGAAAACCAACCTACCACGGTCAAAATCAAAAATAAGACCAGGGTGGGAACGGGTTTGCGAATTGACCAGCCGGAAATGTTCATAAAAGGCGAATTAAAAGATTAAAAGATTGCTGATTGCTCGTGGCTAATCGCTGATTATCTTTCGCGATTAGCCATTGGCTATTGACTATCGACAACTCGAACTTTGTCGCCTTCTTTGAGATACCCGGCACCGGCAACGACGACGCGATCGCCTGGTTTTAACCCGCTCTTAATCTCCCTTGTGTCCCCGCTCGCCACTTCTCCTAGTTCTACCTTCCGAGCTTGAACCGTGTCTTCACCCGATAGCAGGAATACAATTGCACTACCATCCGGCTGAGGGAGTATCGCCTTGGCAGGCACCGTTACCCCAGTTGTCGTAGTAGTCGTAATTGCGGCACGGGCAAACATCCCCGGTCGTAAAGACAAGCTTTCCCCGCGCGAAGGCTGGGGCAGGTCAATCGTGACGGTTGCTTCCCGCCTTTGTGCGTTCACGAGGGGCGCGATTTCTCTGACTCGCCCCTGCAAGCGAATGCGGCTATCGTTATCCGAGGTGATCGTGGCGGGTGCCCCAATTTTTACTTGCGGCAGTTGGATAGCAGGAAGTTGTGCCTCCAGTTCCAGTTGTCCGTTGCGGATGATCGAAAAGAGCGGTTTACTGCCAGAAGTGACATCCCCAATCCGGGCTATTTGCTGAATTTCATCATCTACTTTTGGTCTGGTAACAATGCCGCTAGCCGGAGCGCGAACCTGCGTTTGCCCTAGCTGAGTTTGCAGTTGTTGCAGATTTGCCGCACTGCTCCTGACCTCGGCTTCGGCACTATTGATATTCGCTTGGGCAAGGCGAACCTCTTCTCTCGCGGTTGCGGCAGTGGTGGCGCGAGCATCTAGCTCTTGACGACTAATCGCCCCAGCCTGAGCTAGTTGCTGATAACGCTGGAGATTCCGTTGGGCTTCTGCAAGGGTGGCGCGGCTTTGCGCTAAGGCAGCTTGTCTTTGCCGGACAGCGGCTTGGCTTGATTCTAGCTGTGCCTTCCCCCGATCGAGTTGCGCTTGTAGGACGGAATTATCCAGAACTGCCATTACCTGTCCGGCTTCCACCGTTTGTCCCTCGTCCACCAAAACTCTCTGGATTTGTAAGCCGGTTGTCTGGGACAAAACGGGGATAAGTTCGCGGGCTTCTACTGTGCCGCTGGTTGTCAGCGTGCGGGCGACCACGGCGGATTGGGCGACAGTTGCGGTGACACTTTGGCTGGGTGGTGCTGCCTGTTGCGTGGCATCTGGCTTCTTCGCAGTCTTAGGCTGTGAAAGCAGTTTCATTCCGCCTGCGGTGAGGGCGATGCCTATCCCTACGCCAAGCGCCACACCCTTCCAACCAGACAGACCTCTTTTTTTGCGGCTCCGCTTCCAGCCGTCGTCAGAGGATTCTTCGTCACCGTCCCAGTCATCTAATTCATCAACTTCTATCTTTTTTGGGGCTTCGTCCATCACCGCGCTCCCTCCACGCTTTCACCTTACTGGCGGCAACCTTTTGCAAAGAAATGTTGCAAGGGCTACTTTTACTATGATGCAAAATTTCCGGAAAAAGATGCGATCGCTATGTGACGCTAAAAACCCATACTTGCGGTAGAGTTCTGAATAAAAGACCCTTGGCTTAGCAACAAGCACGACCTGATGAAAGCAGTTTTGATGACAGCATCTGGCGCACCGGAAGTCTTGCAACTTCAGGAAGTCCCAAACCCGACGATTGAACAAGACACAGAAATCCTAGTCCGTCTCCGGGCGGCGGGAATTAACCCAATTGACACTAAATTGCGGCAGCGGGGCACCTTCTATCCAGACCAAATGCCCGCTATTTTAGGCTGTGATGGCGCGGGGGTCGTGGAAGCAATCGGTTCTGGCGTCCAGCGGTTTAAGGTTGGCAATGAAGTGTATTTCTGTGCAGGTGGACTGGGGACAAAGCTGGGAAACTATGCTCAAATGGCGGTTGTCGATGAGCGATTTGTCGCCAAGAAACCCGCCTCTATAAGCTTTGCAGAAGCCGCCGCTGCCCCTCTAGTTCTGATTACTGCTTGGGAAGCCCTATTTGAACGGGGGCGACTGGAACCCAAGGAACGGGTGCTGATTCACGCGGGTGCTGGCGGTGTCGGTCACGTCGCCATTCAACTGGCGAAGCTGAAAGGTGCGGAAGTTTGTACCACGGTGAGTTCTCAGGACAAGGCTGATTTTGTCCGCGAATTGGGTGCCGATGAGGTAATTTTTTATCAGCAAACTGACTTTGTACAGGCGGTTCTAGATTGGACGGGAGGAGAGGGAGTAGACTTAGCCTTTGATACGGTAGGCGGGGAAACCTTCTATAAAACGTTCCCCGCCGTGCGGGTTTATAGCGATCTGGTGACGATTTTGGAGCCAGACCCCGCTTACTCTAATTGGAAGATTGCGCGATCGCGCAATCTCCGGATTAGCTTTGAATTGATGCTAACGCCTGCATTGCAAGGACTCCTGGAAGCTCAACAGCATCACGCAGAAATTTTAGAACAGTGTGCAACCTGGATTGATGAAGGTTCGCTGAAAATTCACCTGGCTAAAACTTTTCCCTTAGAAGCCGCCGCCGCTGCCCACCAACTGTTGGAAGCCGGATCGATTACAGGTAAAATCGCCTTGGTAATCGAGGGTGAATAAAACTAACCAGCGATCAACCCTCGTTGCGTGGCTTCATTAGCTGCAAAAGTGCTGTCAAAGCCTTGTCTTCCGAGGCATTGACCCGGCGATCGAGCAAGGCAATGCTGACCGCTTTGGGAAGCGCGATCGCTGCAATGTCTGGATCGAGTCCTTCCAGCAATTGCTCAAGCGACTGAGGCACTTTCAATGCCGATCTGACACCAAGCAGCATGGGTTCTTCTAAACCGAGTGCCTGAAGCTGACGAGACCAAACCTCCCAGCTAATCCTGACTTCCGGTTCCGCCGCCTGAATCAAATAAGCCAGCAACCGCTGTAGCTTACTTTGTTGCTGGGGTGTTAGCTGAGGCTGGGAATGTTCTTCTGGGTTGGTATCAACAGTTTCTTGGTTAAGGTTGCTGACAATTTGCTGCCAGTCTTGTTTGTCGCACCCTTCGGGTTGGTCTACCGTCAGCGAAATGCTAATTTTTTGGTCTGAACCGGCGTTGAGCTGAGTGACTTGGGCACGTACACCGAGAAAGCCCAGCCACTGGGCAATCGTCCCAATCAGTGTGGAACGAGTTGCCTGACAGCTAGCGAGTAACCGGATTTGAGTGCGAACCATTGGGCGCACGATTTGCGAAAGCATAGTTTACAAAATTGCCTCGATTGTTATCTGCTTATTAACGCTTCATCTGCATTGGGTGCTGTTACCAATAAGACTTTTTGCACCCGGAAACTTCTCCCCCACAGGTATAGGTTTTTGACGATTTCGGAGCGTTAGATATTCAAAACCTACCCTTGTCAAGCGGGATCGGGGGAGAGGTTTGTTGATTTCTGGCGAAACAGATGAGTATGTTCAGGATCGTACAGACGCGAACGACGTTTCGCTGTCCCCAATGACTCTGGCGTATTTTCCACAGTCCCCAGCGCGGGGCTAATCACATAAAGCGTCGTCCGAATCAAATTTTCCTGCTGCGTCACAGTTGCCATTTGATCCAAAGGAACCAAGAAGATTTTCTCATCAGGCCAACCGACTCGAAAGCAAATCGCCACGGGTGTATCGGCGGGGTAGTGCTGCATCAGTTTCGCTTGCGCGTCTTCGACGTGACGCGCCGCCAGGTAAAGGCATAAACTTGCCTGATGCGCTGCTAGGGAGGCTAATTCTTCCCGTTCCGGCACCGCTGAGGCGCGTCCGCTAATCCGGGTGAGGATAATCGTCTGCACCAGTCCTGGCACCGTTAGCTCAACTTTGAGCTTGGCGGCGGCTGCCTGGAAGGCACTGATACCGGGGACAATTTCAAAAGGAATCTCAGCCTCTGCCAAGGCTTGCATTTGCTCAAAGACAGCACCGTAGAGACTGGGGTCGCCAGAGTGGAGGCGGATCACAGATTTATGCGATCGCACTCGTTCAATCATCACTGGCAGAATTTCTTCGAGGGTTTTATTCCCGGTGCGAATAATCTCTGCATCCGCACGCACCCCCTGCAAAATTTGCACTGGCACCAGAGAATCGGCAAATAAGATTACATCCGCAACCGCGAGTAGTTTCTGTGCCTTAACCGTCAATAAATCTGGATCTCCCGGCCCAGCACCGACAATATAAACGGCGGGTGCCAAAGGAGACAATGATTCGTCAGTAAATTTAGTCGCCAATTCAGACAAACCTCTTCTAGAGTGTGTAACTTATCAGTCATCTGTTGCTCATTCTGCAATTTTGCCAGGATTGCAGATTGCTTCTGGTTCCCGTACAGCGGTGGCTATCTATGCCTACCGAGTCAAAAAAATTAAATTGATTACGGACACTTTCCGGATTCGTTCCACTTCCCCGGTAATTAAGGAATGGTAGATGCACCCTGGTTTTGCTCTAGAGTTTGACTCTAGAGCATTTTTTTTTGGGATTTTTTTGGGAATAATTTCTCCTGAAACCTGGCTTTTTCTACCAATTCACTTGATTAACGCGACACTTCAATTCTCAAAGCCTGATTAGAAAGACGGTTGAGGAATCTGAGGTGTAATCTCGCCCCCGTGAAATGGGAGGATTCATCGTTGGGTCTTCTCGCTGGTAGCATTGTCATTACTAGAAGCTGACACGACATCTGGCAGAGAACGACGCAACAAATAAACCCAAGCCAGACCCGCCAATCCCAGCGCCATTCCGACCAAACTGATCGCTTGTGCCATTCGCAATGAACCCAGCATCAAGCTATCAGTGCGTAATCCCTCAATCCAAACGCGACCAGCGCTATAAGCCACCAGGTAAACCAGAAACAGCGTGCCTGCCTTGAGGCGTGGCTTTTCCTTCAAATCCCGAAAAAACAAGGTCATTAGCAACCCAAACACCATTAAATCCCAAAGAGATTCATAGAGAAAGGTGGGATGGAAGTAGGCAAAATTCTGATAATCGGGCGGACGGTTCTCGAAAGGAATAAACAGTTTCCAAGGCAAGTTCGTGGGTGCCCCGAAAGCTTCAGAATTGAAGAAATTGCCCCAACGTCCGATGGCTTGACCCAAAATTAAAGAAGGTGCGACTAAGTCAGCCAGTTGCCAGAAAGAGATTTTTTGGATTCGGGCAAAAATCAAAGCTGCCAAAGTGCCACCGATGATCGCCCCATGAATCGCAATGCCTCCTTTCCAGATGGCAATGATGTCACCCGGTCTTTGGGCGTATTCTTGCCACTCAAATAAAACATAGTAGAGTCGGGCACTGGGAATCGCTGCCACAACTAGCCAGAGAGCCAAGTCGCTCGGTATATCTGGGTTGATGTGACGCCGGGAAGCCAGATATCGGGAAAGGCTGACGCCAATTAATACGGCTGAGGCAATTAACAGACCGTACCAGCGAATGGTAAACGGTCCCAGCTCAATGAGGATTGGGCCTGGAGAGGTAAATTCAAATGCCAAAGGCAGAGTGGGAATATCAAGAAGCATCGGCTTTGATTGAGTTCCAGCGTAGCCCGGACAAGACTCGCTGCTAGCACTTCATAGTTTATCGAATGCTTGATTCAAGTCTTGCATAGCAGCAGCTAAATCGCGATCGCTCACACGCCTCTAGCCAATTCTCAGTCTCCTTAAAACTTGAAAAATCAGAAACCCCTTTCAAGGAGCAATCAAGATTAAGTTCAAGCGCAACTGTTTGTCCTGTTGTTTACGACAAAACCAGTCGCTCATAGCACGGACTGGGGTTATCGATTAACTATCAAATTGTTGTAGATAAGCATGGCGGACAGATGAAGTGTCTATTGCAAGCTGGGGAACTCAAGTTGTGGAAGGCGCATTTCAAGTTGATATTCCGATTGGGAAAACCTATAAAGTGAACTCCGGCGTCGATTGAGAGGTTCTAGGATAGAGATCCTAGCGAAAACTTTTGATTATTTATGTCTGCTACGCCCGTCTCTAAGGTTCAGTCTTCTAAAGGAAGTCAGCATCAAAATCAGTCTGATGAAACTGCTCCCGTTGCTCAAGAGCAGCGGGTAACGAATAAAAACCCAGCCAGAACGATTCCTCCCCTTTTAGGGGCAAATTTAGCTGAATTAACCCAATGGGTGCTTTCTCAAGGACAACCGGCTTACCGAGGACAGCAACTGCATCAGTGGATTTATGAAAAAGGAGCGCGATCGCTTTCTGACATTACTGTATTTTCTAAGCAGTGGCGCGACCAAGTAGCAGATGTCCCGATTGGACGCTCTACGATACATCATCGTTCTGTCGCTCCAGATGACACGGTGAAGTATCTGCTGCGGTTGGCAGATGGTCAAATTATCGAAACAGTCGGCATTCCCACAGAAAAGCGCCTCACGGTGTGCGTTTCTTCCCAGGTGGGTTGTCCGATGGCTTGCGACTTCTGCGCTACGGGGAAGGGCGGTTTTACCCGCAATCTCGCACGCCATGAAATCGTCGATCAGGTGTTAACGGTTCAGGAAGACTTCAAGCGACGAGTCAGCCATATTGTATTTATGGGGATGGGCGAACCTTTACTGAATACGGTAAATGTTCTGGGAGCGCTAGAGATACTAAATAAAGATGTAGGAATTGGACAGCGTTCGATGACTCTCTCCACTGTGGGAGTACGCGATCGCATCCTCGATTTAGCGAAACATCACTTGCAAATCACCCTCGCAGTTAGCCTCCACGCACCCAATCAGGCACTTCGGGAAAAACTTATCCCCACGGCTCAGCGATATTCTCTAGAAGATTTGTTAGCAGAATGTCGCGAATATGTTCAATTAACAGGTCGCAGATTGACGTTTGAATACGTTCTGCTTGCGGGTGTGAACGATCTCCCTCAACACGCTAATGAACTTGCATCTCGCCTGCGGGGATTCCAAACTCACGTCAATTTAATTCCCTACAATCCTATCCACGATGCTGACTATCAGCGTCCGGATTCTACTCGGATTCAAGCTTTTGTGGCAGCTCTGAAAAAACAGCATATTGCTGTTAGTGTTCGCTACTCTCGTGGTTTAGAAGCCAATGCTGCCTGCGGACAACTTCGAGCTTCTAAATAATCTGTAAAAGCAATTCTTTGAGGATTGCTTTTACAATTGCTTTTACAGACGACTTGCATCCAGACCGGGTGCGTATGCTTCGATTACTCTCCCGGTTCGAGAACAAGTCACCATTAAGTAGTCACAAGTGCGGCATTGTGTCCGCGTTAGCTGACTGCTAGAAATGTAATGCCGTTCACCTAGGCTGCCACAGTTAGGGCACCGAATTGCTTGGACGAGCTGCATTGTTAAAGTTTTCATGTCAATCAGTTTTTTAAAACAAGAGAATTGCTAGATTTGACACCGATACTATCCGGTGAAAGTGTAGCTAAAGTAACAATTTAGCTTAACGCAATCAGGAAAAAATCAATTTACCTTTCTAGACTATTATGGCAACCTTTTTGATAATTATCCATAATCAATTGGATGATTATAATGAATCATTCTTTGGGAATATGGGGCTATCTAGCTTTGATCCCCATTGTGAACTTATGCAAATCAGGGATGTTCGCACAGGGGCTTAACATCATTTGGATATTTCTGATATGCTGATTGTGTAAAGTTTGGTAGCTCTATAACAAAGGTTTATAGAAGTTATCAACACCTGCCCAAATCAAATTTACAGCTAAAATAAAATTCTCTAAGCAAATTTTATTTGGTCTTAATGTTTAACAATTTTTTTGGCATCGGTCTTTAGATATATTTCATTTTTCGCAAGATGGCTTGAGCGAGAAGCTGGGATCTGCGATCGCTCTGAGGGAAAGTAAAGAATGCCAAAAGAAGCGATTTGCCCTCAAGCGCAAATCACTGACCATTAAGGATTGAAATTAAACCTGGTTAATCACGCCTTCCATTAGAAGCACCTCACCCCGCCTCCGGCTCCCCTCTCCGTGAACGGAGAGGGGCTGGGGGTGAGGTTCTATCAAACGCAGGAACTAGGCTTAAAAAGTCAGTTGACGCGCCGTACTATCGTCAACGAAACGCTGTTCGCCAACACCCACTAGCTGCACAATGGTTTCGCGGTTGGGTGGCGTCCAATTGCCTTCACGGGCGGCAATTTCAACCCTCGTTTGTTGTCCTTGGGAATAAACGCGGTAGGTCGTGGTGGCAAAAGCACCCGTTTGATATTCAAATGTATGCCCATCATCTTCATAGAGCCTACACTCACCATGTCCAGGCCAGATGCGGAGGGTAAGTTCGTCAAGGGGACGCTCATCCGTGTATTGCATCACCGGCTGCATGGGGATAATCGCTCCCGCACGCACATATAGCGGCATTCGCTCTAACGGTGCATGAGCTAAGATATGCGTCGCGCCTTCGTAACGTTCTCCTGTCCACCAGTCGTACCAAGTGCCTTCCGGAAGATACAGTGCCCGATACTCTACTCCTGGTCGATAGATGGGTGCTGCCATGAGGGAAGAACCGAGCAATACTTGGTCGTAGAGTTTATAGGTTTTCGGGTCGTTGGAGAAATGATAGAGTAAGGGACGTAAAATCGGTGCGCCAGTGGTTGCCGCTTCCCAGAAAAGTGTGTAGATATAGGGCAATAGCTGGTAGCGGAGATTAATATATTCGCGGCAGATAGCTTCAACGCGATCGCCAAAAACCCAAGGTTCGTGTCTTGCCGTACTCATTGCCGAGTGACCGCGCATCAATGGGTAAAGCATTCCCACTTGCATCCACCGGGCAAATAACTCAGCCGTGGCATTGCCAGCAAAACCGCCAATATCTGAACCGACAAACGCCACACCCGATAGTCCCATATTGCAGAGCATCGGCAGCGACATCTCCAGATACTCCCACAGCGATTGATTATCGCCCATCCACACCGACGACCAACGCTGAATTCCGGCAAAACCGGAGCGGGTCAGTACAAACGAGCGCTCTGTAGGACGCAGTCGCTTCAGCCCTTCGCAAGCCGATTGAGCCATTGATTGCCCGTACAGGTTGTGAGTTTCGGTATGGGTGGTGCGTTCTTCTGGCGAACCTTGAGGCGCATCTAGGGGGAAGGATATTTTATTGCCCGGATCTCCAAACGGGCGATCGTCTATCGCCGGTTCGTTCATGTCGTTCCAGATACCCGCAACGCCGACTTCCGTCAGGCTTTTGTGCAAGTCGCCCCACCACTGGCGCACTTCCGGACGCAGGAAATCGGGAAATACCGCTTTATCGGGCCAAACGTAGCCGTGGAATAGTTCACCCTCTGCCTTACGGATAAAATAGTCATTTTCTATCCCTTGGTCGAAGACGTGGTAATCGGCTTCCGGCTCGTACTTGACGCCTGGATCGATAATTGTCACTGTCTTAAAGCCATCCTGCGCCAAGTCATTGACCAATTGGGCAGGGTCGGGGAACCGTTTGGGACTCCAGGTAAACACCCGATAGCCGTTCATGTAGTCGATATCGAGATGAATCACATCGCAAGGAATGCGACGGTTGCGGAATTCCTGGGCAAGTTCTCGCACCACCTCTTCAGATTCGTAACTCCAACGGCATTGGTGATAACCAAGCGACCATTTCGGCGGAAGTTGCATTCGACCTGTTAGCTGGGTGTAGGTGCTAAGAATTTGCGCCGGTTCGGGGCCGTAAATGATGTAATAATCCAGTTCATCGCCCCGCGTTTCCATCCGATAGACGCCCGGTTGTTCCGCACCGATGTCGAACTGGCTCCAAAAAGTGGTGTTGAAGAAGATACCGTAGGCGAGTTCTGGACGCAGCGCGATAAAAAATGGAATCGCCTGGTACATTTCATCGGTAAAGGAGCTGTAATCGAGGGCGTCAACTGTCCAGTTTGTTTGGACTTCGCTGAGTTTGTCGAGTAGCTTGGTGCGTTCGCCAAAACCGTAGAAATGTTCATCGGCTTCGATGCGCTTCCAGGCAGCGATCGCGCCCATGCGTCCAGCCATCCCCATCCCGGTATCTTGCGCGAAAGGTCGCCCAGTTTTATCAAAACACTCGATCCGGCACCCTTGGCGGTGGATGTACACCCGCATCTGCTCGGTTTCGATTTCTACCCCTGCGTCAGTTTCCCAAAGTTGGAAGGGTACGATTGACCATTCTGGATCGTCCAATGTGACTGCCCACGAACGACGCGGCATCAATTCACCATTAGGTGCCCAGCGGACTCGGACTAAGTTTGGTGCCAGGATGCTAATTGCAAGGCGCGAATTTTCACAATCGCCGTAGATTCCTCGATCGTGGCGTTCTATCGTTTTTAGCGTTCCAATTGTTGACCAAGATGTCCCTGTCGTGGGCAGTTTTCCAAAATATTGCGGCATCACCCCTCCCGGTAAACTGTGAATTTGAGTAGAAGCGATTGATAAATTGCTCCTACAGCGAGCGATCGCTAATGAGCAAAATGCTTTTACTCGCCTCGATCCAGCTTGTAACAGTTGATCGACTGCGGCTTCTTCCAGGGGGAAGGTTTTGCTTCGGTGAAGCTGGGGTGCGAGAAGTCCGTATAACCGGGGTGTCAGCATCCATTTAAGGAGGATGACTCTTTGGGAGATAGCAAGTGGATTCCCCACGATGACAGCGGATTTTATCTGAACTTTGTTAGCGTGGTTTCGGTGTTTAGCCATCAGTAGGGAGTGGTTATTCGCGCCCAACTGATGCACAATCTAGATTTTTGGAGAAAACTGCTGATGAAATTCACGCGCCGCGAATTTATCATGGCCTCTACGCTGGCGGCAGGGTTTGCCCTAGCAGTTCGCCCCATTTCTGCCCAAGTCATTACGACCGATAAGAAAGGCTTGGTGGCGGGTGAAGTGAAGATACCCGTAGAAGATGGAGCCATCCCCGCTTATCGAGCAATGCCTGCCAGGGGTAAGAATTTCCCCGTCGTGCTAGTGGTGCAGGAAATCTTTGGCGTTCACGAACATTTGCAAGATATCTGTCGCCGCTTTGCAAAACTGGGCTATTTAGCGATCGCGCCAGAACTCTATGCGCGTCAAGGCGATGTTTCCCAAATGAGCGATGTTCAAGAAATTATCACCAAAGTAGTTTCTAAAGTCCCCGATGCCCAAGTTATGTCAGATTTGGATGCAACGGTTGCTTGGGCAGCTAAGTCCAGTCGGGGAAACACCGATAAACTGGGAATTACAGGCTTTTGCTGGGGTGGGCGAATCGTTTGGCTGTATGCGGCGCACAATCCCACGCTCAATGCTGGAGTTGCTTGGTACGGACGCTTAGTCAGCGAGTCTTCGCCGCTTACTCCAAAACATCCTATTGACTTGGTTGATCAGCTGAAAGCGCCCGTACTGGGACTCTACGGCGGCAACGATACCGGCATTCCGAACGAAACCGTCGAGAAGATGCAAGAAGCGCTGAAAGCAGCAGACAAGCCTTCGGAAATTATCCTTTATCCGGACACGCCCCACGGTTTTTTTGCCGACTATCGCCCCAGCTACCGCGAAGAGGAAGCAGAAGACGGCTGGAAACGTCTACAAGCTTGGTTTAAGAAGTACGGGGTTGCTTAAGAAGCGATCGCTCATTCTGCGATTCGGTTGCTTTTAAGTCTACTTAAGCCCTGGCGATTGGAAATCGCGGCTATACAAACGAAGTCCGCCTTCGCGGACTAAGGAAAAATCATTCTTTAACCTGCGAAGGCAGGTTTTGTCTGTATAGCTGCGGTTTCAACCGCCGAGCCAATCTTCAGTTGGTACTGATGGGTAATATATTCCACCCATCCAAGAACCGCTAGAAAGCAAACCTACTTGTTTTCTGTGTCTGTGAACTATCTCCAGATTGATGTTTCTTTCCAAGACATTGATAAACTAAGCGATGTATCAGTAGCTGTTAGGTGAAACTTTGCTAGACGAACAAGCCAAAAAAACTATTCTGCGTAAGATTCCTCATGGACTCTACATCTGCGGTGTCAAAGATGGCGAAGAAGTTAACGGCTTCACAGCCAGCTGGGTGATGCAGGGATCGTTTCAGCCACCGCTGGTTGTGAATTGCGTTAAGCAGGATTCTAAATCCCACGCCATGATCAAAGCCAGTGGCGTTTTTGCGCTTAGTTTCCTGGATGAGGGACAGCAAGATTTGGCGCAAAAATTCTTCAAGCCGCAGCGCCGCGTCGGTAATAAATTTGAAGATGTGGAATTTTATCTAGGACAAGAAACCGGCTGTCCTATCATCTCCGACTCCCTCGGTTATGTGGAGTGTAAGGTTGTCGGTGCTGTAGAACACGGCGATCATACGGTTTATGTCGGGGAAGCGATCGCTGCTGGTGTCCACCGCGAGGGTAAACCGCTTTTACTCGAAAATACCCCTTGGCAATATGGTGGGTAATTGGTAATTGGTAATCGGTAATTGGTAATTGGTTAGTAGCAAAGGACTAATAACGAATGACTAATAACGATTACCCATTATTGAATGCCTTTTGAAAGGAATTAGAGTAAAAGATTATGCCGCTGATCAAAGTTCAAACTTCTGTTGATTCTCCCGATCGGGGTGCTGTCGAGGGATTGCTGAAAAGTCTTTCTGCTAAATTAGCGAAGCATACAGGCAAACCGGAATCTTATGTGATGACGGCTTTTGAGCCGAGTGTGGCGATGACATTTGGCGGAACTCTCGATCCCGTCTGCTACGTCGAAATTAAAAGTGTCGGTAGCATGAGTCCGTCGCAAACTAAGGCGATGAGCCAAGATTTTTGCCAGCAAATTAATGAGAAACTTGGTGTATCTACAAACCGGATTTACATTGAGTTTGCTGATGCGAAAGGTTCAATGTGGGGTTGGGATGGGTCAACATTTGGTTGATTAAATCCTACTTGATAACGCCCGCACCTAGAAGGCTGGGGCTACACAAATAAAGTCCGCTTGCGTGGGCTAAGAAATTGGAAATATTGGGGTTTGTAATTAGGTGCAGTACATTATGACCTCTCCCTAACCTTTCTTCTACAAGGAAAGGGGCTTTTCTGCCTGCCTTTTAGGGAAGGGGGTAGGAGGTTAGGTTTTGTATTTGATTCAAATGACAAGCTTTATAGAACCCATTGGAGATCTATTCCTGAAACTAAAAGCCTTGCAGCTAGCTGGTTTTATCCCGGTTCTTGCAAAAAACAGTCGAGTTTAAGCAGGCTCTATCATTGATCGCAAAGTAACAGCTTACTTCTTGCGCCTTGCACCCCAGAAAAAGATGTCAAATGGGTTCTAAGCCTCTCTATCCCTGCATTATCCTCTTGTGTATGCATGGTCAGCTTATCCCTGCCTTGTCCTCTTGTACATAAATACTTTAGACCCTCTTGTATAGGCATGGCAAAGCTTATCTCTGTACTACCCTCTTGTGCTGGGATGCTGTTTAGGCGATCGCTTCCTGACCCCTTGAAAATGACCTACAAGCATTTGACCTTGGTGTTCCTGCCTACCCCTTCCCGTGGCTCTCGTAGGTTGCTAGAACAGAATCCGGAAACTTCAAGAGCGTCTCCCCTCTATCAGGTTTCTGCGATGCGATCTCTTATAGCAGCAACGCTTCGCGATCGCTTTGAGCCTCTACTCATCCCTACTCAATCTTCCAAATAGGCGTTAAACCCGAAGTAACTTGGCTATATATTTGCAAGACCGATGCAGAAATACGTCCTGAGAGTTTTGCGATCGCCCATAGCGCTCTTGTAAAATCATTTTCAATTGTTGAGAATTCGCAAGAGAAAAAAGTTTATGGCAGATATGTCCGGTCAAGACCCCTCGGAAATCATCATGGCAACGGTTGATGAAGAACGAAAAGGCGTAACTTTCAGCGGTCAGGTCATCCTTGGTATACATCCTGAGGGTGGGCAAGTCGTTTTATTTAGCGACTTTTTAATTGAAGATTATAAAGGCGAACTTACCGCTTATCTGGCAACAGATGGCGATATAAAGAAAAGCATTGATTTAGGCGAACTCGATCATAAAAACCCCAGTTTTTGGCTGCCAATTCCGCCGGAAACGGATACCTCACCCTACAATACAGTCGTGTTGAGCGACAAAAAAAGCAAGAA
The DNA here is from genome assembly GCF_014698845.1 of Coleofasciculus sp. FACHB-1120. Classification (NCBI taxonomy): domain Bacteria; kingdom Bacillati; phylum Cyanobacteriota; class Cyanophyceae; order Coleofasciculales; family Coleofasciculaceae; genus Coleofasciculus; species Coleofasciculus sp. FACHB-1120. The sequence continues at coordinate 17,474 of NZ_JACJTV010000030.1, forward strand.
AAAAATCCTGACGATCGATCTATAAAATTTGTAACTTAGCTCGTAGTTCAGCTAAATTCGATTGCCCTCTTGTATAGAACCCATTTGACATCTTTTGCTGGGGTGCAAGGCGCAAGAAGTAAGCCGTTACGTTGCGATCAATGATAGAGCCTGCTTAAACTCGACTGTTTTTTGCAAGAACCGGGATAAAACCAGCTAGCTGCAAGGCTTTTAGTTTCAGGAATATATCTCAAATGGGTTCTATATTGGGGCGATCGCATTCGTCTCTCCCCCAGCTTGCGTCCAATGTGCAGGTCTTTCCACATCGTCCGGCAAGACAGTTGCGCTATCTCCAAATGCTGTTTCAATTTGCTTGAGTTCTAGATTTTCGGCTTCGCTAAGGTTTGCGCCTTGTAGGTTAGCTCTAAAGAGGTTTGCCCCTTGCAGGTTAGCTCCAAAGAGGTTTGCCCCTTGCAGGTTAGCTCCAAAGAGATTTGCCCCTTGCAGGTTAGCTCTACAGAGGAATACCCCTTGCAGATTAGCTTCAAAGAGGTTTGCCCCTTGCAGATTAGCTTCAAAGAGGTTTGCCCCTTGCAGGTTAGCGTCTATGAGGTTTGCCTCTTGTAGGTTAGCTTGGCTGAGGTCTGCCTCTTGTAGGTTAGCTTGGCTGAGGTCTGGTCCTTGTAGGTTAGCTTGGCTGAGGTCTGCCTCTTGTAGGTTAGCTTCACTGAGGTATGCCCCTTGCAGGTTAGCGTCTCTGAGGTTTGCCCCTTGCAGGTTAGCGTCTCTGAGGTCTGCTCCATCAAGGTTGGTATATTGTAAATTTAGCCCTTGATATTCTGGGTCTTTATCTACGTCGCGCTGTCCGATAACTGTAAGTGCTGCTTGAATATCCGTAGGAATTTTTGGTAATTTTTCCTGCTGTATCTCTTCTTCCTTCAAAGGAGCATTCTCTCGAACAAAAGCAGTTAGCACTTCCATAATTGTCCAATGGTCTTTTTTGGAATCCTTCGCGATTCGTTCTAGAGCGTAAATTCCACCGAGACGGATAGAAATATTAGCAGAACCAAGAAGTTCAATAGCTTTAGTAAAGCGTTCTGTGATTTGCTTGTCTTGTGCTGCTTCTGCGTTTTTTAGGGCAGCCTTAGCGTTATCTAGAGCTGCATCAGCGCTTTTATTGGCAGCGATCGCACTATCATCCATCGCTTTAGCTCGCTTCGCTGCATAGAAAACGTTAAAGAGGATTGCGGCTCCTCCAAAAGTTGTTGCAACAATTTTTAAAGCTTCAACAACAGAGCTGATGCCCTGCCTTTTAAGCTCAATAAACTCCTTTGTAGTCAGGATTTTAGAAGAATTATTGAAGTGTTCAACGGGAACTACATCAAGTTGCCATAAACCCAGGAAAACTATCACTCCTATGGCAATAAATGTAAGGGACAGAATTATAAGCCAGTTTTTTAATCCCTCTGTTTCATCACGCATAAACTTATCCTGGCAGAGAGTTAATCAGCGAATTAATTGCTCGAATTGCGACTAAAAGCACTAAACCTCCAATTGCTAATAGACTCAAAGGACGCAAGATTCCCTCCAAGTGCCTCAAACGTTTCTCTAAGTCGCTTTCGTAATATTGCTCCAATTTTCGCAGCGCCGCATCTAGATTGCCGGTTTCTTCACCAGTGCGAATATATTGGATTGCAAGTGGCGGTAACTTGGTTTGCAGACTCTCGGTGAGGCTTCTACCGAGACGAATTTGCCGAGCAGCTTTTGCTACGTGGGTTGCCATCTGAGGATCGGGGATGCGATCGCGCAACAATTCCAGCGCGGCGAGAATTGGCACCCCACAACTTAAAGGCAAAGACAACTCGGTAAAGTAAAGGAGCGATCGCGCTTGCATGACTTTATCCAAACCGGGAAGTTGCGCCGCCAACCGCTGTAAACCGCGTCCGGGAAAGCGAGAATTCAGGATAGCTACCCCAACCAAAAGCACTGCTAATCCAAAACTGCACAGCCAGAAACCAGGATGGGTAAGCTTTTGAGGATTTCGCTTGAAAAGTGCGGCGGCAAGTACCAGCAGACTCCAAATCAGCGCGATCGCGGCGATTCCCACTGAACGATAGAGGCGTTCCCGTTTGACTTTCGCTTCCGCCGCCGTTGCCAATCTCTCAAAAGTCTCTGCTAGCGAGCCGCTGTATTCTGCTAACCGAATGAGGCTAATCGTCCAGCCATCAAAATATCGAGCGTCTAGTGTCAAAGCAGACGCCAAATCTTGCCCAGAATCCACCGCTGCACTGACTGTTTGCAGATAGCGCCCGAAGGGAGAATTGCGATCGCGCTCAACCAAATTTAAGCTTTGCTGTACTGAAATGCCAGAATTCAGCAAAGTGGCGAACTGCTGGAAAAATTGAGCCTTTTCCTGGGTTTTCAACTTAATGTGTAGATTCACTAATCGGATTTTAGCTTTTGCTGATTTTTAGAGAGAACCTCCTGAAAGTTAAGGAGTGGCTCTGGTTGGATTAATCTAGAGACTCTCTGCGATCGCAGCAGAGGGCGATTGCTGGCTCGTGTATGCCGCGAGAAGAGGCTGCTGACGCGATGAATCCTCTTTGGTTGCGATCGCTCTCGTGTAGTGGTCGGTGCTTCTCGCCAAAACCGGAGACATTTAACAATTCGTAGTTTTAGGGGTACTGTATGAGTACAATTTCCTTAAGCTAGCTCACACACCTCTTCCGTGATTGCAATCTATCCTGGCAGCTTCGATCCAATTACTCTGGGGCACCTCGACATCATTAAGCGCGGTTGTCGGCTTTTTGATGACGTGATTGTTGCGGTGCTGCGGAACCCCAACAAAACGCCTCTGTTTACAGTACAGGAGCGCATCGAGCAGATTCGTCTATCCACGCGATCGCTGCCGAATGTAGAAGTTGACAGCTTTGACGGTTTGACGGTCAACTATGCCAGAATCCGAGGAGCGGGCGTGCTGCTACGCGGTTTGCGGGTGCTTTCTGACTTTGAACATGAGCTACAGATGGCTCATACGAATAAAACTCTCGACGATCGGATTGAGACGGTTTTTCTAGCAACCTCTAACGAGTACAGTTTCTTAAGTAGTAGCTTAGTGAAAGAGATTGCCAGATTTGGCGGCTCTGTCGATCATCTTGTTCCCCAGCACGTCGCCTTAGATATCTACCGATGTTACGCCAAGAATCTTCCCGCCTCGAACCCGATAGTAATGGACGCTTCCCCGAAGGTGAATTACCCGACAGTGGATCGGGAAGTGTAGATATTCAGCGGGAACTCGACCGCATCGAAGAAATGATTATCGATAGTACGCGGATTCCCTTGACTAGCCTGCGCTTAGTCGATGAGAATCCGGTACTCGATCAGCTGGATTTGGTGCGGATCAATCTGCCACCGGCTTTTCAGGAAGCCGAAGAAATTGTTCGCCAGAAAGAAGAGATTCTCCTGCAAGCGGAGGATTATGCACAGCAGATTATTGAGACAGCAGAACGCCGAGCCGATCAGATATTGGATGAAATGGGCTTGATTCGGCAAGCCGAACGGGAAGCTCAAGCGATTCGGCAGGCGGTGCAGCAAGAGTGCGACGCTATCCAAGAACAAACAATCGCAGAACTGGAACGGATGCGCCTACAAGCACAACAAGAGCTAGAGCAGATGCGATCGCTTGCTCTCCAAGAATGCGAGGATATTCAAAACGGAGCGGATGACTACGCCGACCAAGTTCTCACGAATATTGAGCAGCAGCTCAACGATATGCTCAAGGTCATCCGCAACGGTCGGCAACAGTTACAAAATGACGCTCCGCCTCCACCGCCGTCGCGAACCCCTACAGTTAGAGAAGTAGAGGGAGAAAGAGGTAGAGGCGCAGATAAGAAGAAGTAGGTGTTGGGTGGGTGGTGCCCATCCACGATACTTTTGTGCTTTAGCTCTCAAACCTTCCTATTAGATTTGTGTAATTATCCATAATAAAAGAACCCCGCCCCCAGCCCCTCCCCGCAAGCGGAGAGGGGAGCCGGAGCCGGAGCCGGAGCCGCAGGTGAGGGCGGGGAGGGGTTCCGCTTAATTGCGGTTTATCCTTACTAGAGGTAGCCCAGTTCTTCCAGCTTTCTCAAAACTTTTTCTGTGCTTTCCTCTATCGTTTCTTGGTCTGTGTGGCATTCAATTTGAGGATGGAGGGGCGACTCATAAGGGTCATCAATCCCAGTGAAGTTTTTGATTTCCCCAGACCGCGCTTTCTTATACAATCCCTTCACATCCCGCTGTTCGCAAACCGCTAACGGTGCATTCACATAAACCTCGACAAAATCTCCAATACGCGATCGCACTTCTTCTCGAATTTCCCGGTAAGGCGAAATTGCCGAAATGAGTACGACGACCCCGTTGCGAGTCAGGAGATGAGCGACAAAACCAATGCGCCGGATATTCTCATCGCGGTCGTCTTTACTAAACCCCAAACCTTTGGTCAGATTTTGGCGCACCACGTCTCCGTCAAGGATTTCCACCTTGTGTCCGCGTTTGTGCAATACTTGCGCCACTTCCTTGCTAATGGTGGTCTTTCCCGCACCGCTTAAACCTGTAAACCACACGGTGACGCCACGATGCTCTCGATCCATTGTTCTTCGCTAAAACTTACGGTATTCTCATCCGACTTTAAGCGATCTGCGGAAAATGGGAAAGCAGTAGCATCATCGTTACATCTTTTAAACTAAATGAAGAAAGAGAGGACTTCCAGTCATGGAATTTGATTACGATTTGTTTGTCATTGGTGCGGGTTCGGGAGGATTGGCGGCTTCCAAACGTGCGGCTAGCTATGGTGCGAAAGTAGCGATCGCAGAAGGCGATTTAGTGGGTGGTACCTGCGTCATTCGTGGCTGTATTCCCAAAAAATTGATGGTTTACGCCTCCAAATTTTCCCATTTGTTTGAGGATGCCGCAGGCTATGGCTGGACCGTGGGCGAGAGAAGCCTAAACTGGCAGCATCTGATTACGACTGTCGATAAGGAAGTCCATCGCCTCAGCCACTTGCATATTGGATTTCTGGAAAAAGCTGGGGTGGAGTTAATCAAGAGCCGCGCCACTTTATTAGATCCGCATACGGTGGAAGTGGATGGGCGCAAAGTCACGGCTGACAAGATTTTAATCGCCGTGGGTGGGGAAGCCATCAAGCCGAATTTACCAGGGATGGAACACACCATCACTTCTCGCGAGATATTTCTCCTCAAGGAACAGCCGAAGCACATTGTCATTATTGGCGCTGGCTATATTGCCGTGGAATTCGCCTGTATTATGCACGGACTCGGATCGAAAGTCAGTTTGTTGCTTCGCGGCGATCGCATTCTCAAAGGTTTTGATGACGATATTCGCGTTGGCATTCAAGATGCCATGTCCCATCACGGCATCAACATTATCACTAATGTTACCGGGAAAGGCATTGAGCAAACCCCAGAGGGTCTAAAGGTCGCCTTCACCGAAAAAGGCAAAGACGCAGATACAACCCTCACCGCAGACCAAGTTCTAGTCGCCATCGGTCGCGCACCTTTGTTAGGAAAACTTGGTTTAGAGAATGCGGGCGTTAAGGTTGTTAATTGTGAGGACGAAGATTTACCCAGGTTGCACGGGTACAGCGTCAACTGTGCCATCGAAGTCGATGAGTACAGCCGCACCAACCAGCCGAATATTTTCGCTGTAGGCGATTGCACCAATCGGATCAATTTAACGCCTGTCGCCATTGGCGAAGGTCGCGCTTTTGCCGATACTGAGTTTGGCAATAACCGCCGGGTATTCAATCACGAAAATGTTGCCTCCGCCGTGTTCACTCAGCCAGAAGCCGCTACGGTGGGAATCAGCGAAGCCGATGCGCGGAAAAAGTTGGGCGATGACAACGTGCAAATTTATCGCGCCCGATTCCGTCCTCTGTTCCACAGTCTCACCGGCGCGGATGAGAAAGTCATGGTCAAGTTGGTCATTGACAAAAACACCGACCGCGTGCTGGGCGCTCACATGGTGGGCGAGTATTCAGCCGAGGTGATTCAAGGAATCGCGATCGCAGTCAATATGGGAGCTACCAAAAAAGACTTCGACGCCACCGTTGGCATTCATCCTTCCACCGCCGAAGAGTTTGTCACTCTGCGATAAATTACGGCTAGGGGCAATATTATCAATTGCCCCTACAAATGTCTGCATTTGACTTGTTGAGATGAGCGATATTTTCTCTCATTTAACCTACCGTCTCAATCACACTGCCAAATCTTGATAGTTTTGTCATTAGTAAGGTCATTACTTAAGTTAAGTGGATGCACATTGAGGACTGGTATAAATATGCGCTACTTGCCTTTGAACCTTTTCCCCAAATGCCCAGTCTATAGCATTAGAAATCCAACAGTGGTAAGAGAGAGGCAATCGGTGCCAGCTGTATCAATCAATGCGCTAATGGGCGATCAACCCAAAGAAAAACCCGATCTTGACACCGATGCTTACCTGGTAAAACGGTGTCAAGAAGGCAACAAGCAGAGCTTTCGGCAACTCTACCAGCGCCATCAGCAGCGCGTCAGATCAACTCTTTACCAACTCTGCGGTACCTCATGCTTAGATGATTTGGTACAAGAAGTATTCTTACGCGCTTGGAAGGGATTACCAAAATTGCGGGAAACCGCCCATTTTTCGACTTGGCTTTATCGCATTAGCTGGAATGTTGCTTCCGATCGGCGGCGGCAATTTGCTGTAGAAACCCGAAATTTCGCGTTTTTACAGCAAAACGCTACCAATGCCTTGCCAAGTCAACAAGAATCTCCCACTCTGATGCACTTACATTATGAAGACTTAGTGCAGCGCGGACTGCAACAGCTAAGTTTCGAGCATCGCGCCGTACTGGTTCTGCACGACTTAGAAGACGTTCCACAAAAAGAGATCGCAACTATCTTGTCAATTCCAGTTGGCACAGTAAAATCTCGCCTCTTTCATGCTAGAACCTCCATGAGGCAATTTCTCCAGCAACAAGGAGTCCAAATATGACTCAGTTTCCCGATGATGACAAACCCCTGATAGAGTTTCTGCGTCAACACCGGGGTCATGTTCCCCCATCTGCACCCGATTTAGAGAGCCACATTATGCAAGCAGTGGCATCTGCGCCTCCGCAGGGGCGGAGAAAGATGTGGCTCTTGCCTTCTGCCATTGTTGCTAGTCTGCTAGTTACCTGGGCAGGATACCGCGTGCTGGTGCCGAACACTGCATCGACTGCATCCACAAACACCGCCGAACTGGAAGCGTTTCTGGCAACCAATTGGGATAGCGTCGTGGGTGAAACGCCCCCATCGTCGAACAGCCAAGAGGCAGAAACTGATTGGTTGCTCTCAGAAAATTAGTTTTTTTAGAGAATGGGTAATAGGGTAATAATCAACTGTTCTGAACGAGCTTATTGCTACTTCTTAATGACCTATGAAGAATGACTCATCGCCTTCTAACTAATTACTAACTACTAATTACTACTAACCAAGGAGATTGTTTCCGTGTCCTTACATCGTATTTCTCTGTTAGCGGTTCTCATACTATCTGTAGGTAGTGCTGTTGCTCTTGCAGATCCGAATCCCCAATCTGCCCAAATTGCCCAAAATTCGCCGGGTGCCCGTCCTCAAAGGCGCAACAAGGATGGGCTACTTCAGCAACTCAATCTTACCCAACAGCAAATGCAGCAAATGCAGGCAATTCGGCAGAAATATAGAAGCCAAATAGCGCCGCGTCAGCAAGCTCTACGTCAAGCTCGGCAAGAGCTAGCTACACTGATGAACAGTACAGCTTCCGCCAGTCAAATTCGCTCTAAAAATCAGCAAGTTGAAGAGTTGCAGCAGCAGCTACAAAAGTTGCGGTTTGAAAGTATGTTAGAAATGCGAGAAGTGATGACTCCAGAGCAACGCGCCAAGTTTGTCCAACTCATGCAACAGCGACGGCAACAAAAGGGAGAACGGGCAGGGAAAAATTTTTAGCGGCTGCTCCCCCCGAAACTACGGCTGAATTGGATGCTTGATTATATTTATCTGCATGGATTTGCCTCTAGCCCCCAGTCAGCAAAGGCGATCTATCTGCGCGATCGCTTATCTTCCCGGCAAATTTCCCTGAGAATCCTCGATCTCAACCAAGGCGACTTTTCCCATCTGACAATCACGCGGCAAATAATCCAAATCGCCGCTGAATTTCCCCCAAACCCGATGCCTGTCACTGTCCTTGGCTCCAGTTTGGGGGGTTTAACCGCGGCTTGGGTGGGAGAAAAGTACCCCCAGGTTCAGCGGTTAGTGTTGCTAGCTCCGGCGTTTGATTTTCTGACTCACTGGTTGCTCCGACTGGGGGAAGAACAACTGCAACGATGGCAGACAGAGCAGTATTTGCCGGTATATCACTATGGCGAGAAGCGATCGCTTCCTCTGCATTACCAGTTCATCACCGACGCCGCCCAATATCAAGACAAACAGTTACAGCGTCCCATTCCTACTCTGCTCCTGCATGGGCGTCACGATGAAGTGATTCCAATCGCAGCTAGCCGCGACTACGCCGCCTCACGTCCTTGGGTTGAATTCATTGAACTAGAGGACGATCACAGCTTAGGAAACGTCCTCCCTGAAATTTGGGAATTAATCGAAGCTTTTTGCGACTAATACCCTTTTGTTTCGCCGAACCTTTAGGCGTTCCGCTTCCATATAAAAAACTAAAACCCGCCTAAGGTACCGGCGGGTTTATGAACGAGCTATAAATGGTCAGGTTACTCAAACGAAAGAGGAAAATTTTTAGAAAAGTTGACGAAACCAAAAACTAACTCAACTAGGGTGGACTTATACTCGCAACAACCCTTTCCTAACTATCTGCATTCTCTACGCCGATTCAGGCAATGATCTAGATCCGCCACCAACAGTTCAAAGCGAAAAGAAGCGAATGAACTTCAGCGCGATCGCTACATTTCTTAGAGAAATACAACCGAGATCCGGTGTTGCGTTGGATAAGAGCGGGAGACACAGGCTCGAATCCGAAACTTGGTGTCGAAGGTTCTTACTTCGTTGTGTCTATATTTAAATTAGCACTTGATTCTCTCTCCCCAACTCGTTAGTTAAATTAATTCATATCCCTTTATGTTTTGAAATGCTTTAAAAAAGCTTGTTCATAAACGAAAGATTTGCGATATTCCTATAACAAAGCCCCCTCCAATATTAGGAGGGAGCTAAAAACTACCTGTTTTAGTAGTTATTGACCCGTACTGCTTGATCCACCAGTAGTAGAACCAGCCCCCGGTGTAGTGCCGGTGGTTCCGTTAGTAGTAGAACCAGCCCCCGGTGTAGTGCCGGTGGTTCCGTTAATTCCGTTAGTAGTAGAACCAGCCCCCGGTGTAGTGCCGGTGGTTCCGTTAGTAGTAGAACCAGCCCCCGGTGTAGTGCCGGTGGTTCCGTTAATTCCGTTAGTGGTAGAGCCAGCCCCTGGTGTGGTGCCAGTTGGATTTAGCGTGCCTGGGGTGCTACCAGAAGTATTCGTTCGATTTGGGTTCTGACGTACCGAAGGTGCGGTTTGAGTTGTACTAGGACTCGATTGACTGGTGCCAGAAGTATTCGTTCGATTTGATGACGGTTGAGAAGGCGTTACGTTAATGTTCGTCTGATTTCGAGTCGGTTGTTGCCCGGAACTCGGAGGAACTGTAATGTTAACATCCGGCGCTTTTTGAGCAGGCGCTGAGTTTTGTGGCTGAGGAACCTGAATCACCGTAGGAGCCTTTTCAATTGTGGTTCTTTCGATGATTCTCTCTTGGGTGGGCGGTTGAGAAGCGCCCGACGAAGAGGTATCGGGTGCGGTTGAGTTTGGTTCCAGAGAAGGCGAAGGTGAAGCTGAAGGTACGGGAACCACCACAGGCGCAGGCGCAGTGTAGTCATCTACCTGCTGATTTCGCTGGTTGAGGAAGTAGAGGGCACCGAGAGCCAACCCTAGCAGAGAAGTGAGGGCAATCCCTATCAACAAGCCTCTGGCAGCATTATTATTATCACGGATTTCTTGTCCGTCCTCGTTGACCCGGCGCTCAGAAACGCGACCATGTACATAACCGTCTCGATAGGAGCTTACTTTACCTGGGTCTACGGTGCCATTTCCGTGAACCGTATTCGTTGAGCTAGCCGGATTAGGGGGCTGAACCGGATGATTTGGGTTCTGGGGAACTTCACGGTTATCGTTGTTGCGATTTGGTAAGTTAGACATGAGTATTACTACAACTCCTGAATGGTATAAAAGCAGAAAAGGATGTTTAAAACTGTTTATGGTCAGTAGATTTGAGCAATGCTCTCTCAACCGAATTTAGCTAGGAAATGTAGCTAGGAACGTCAGGAGTCTACCTCACGCAGAGCGAGAAACATTGATTTCAATGTCCCTTTTCCTGCTTGTTTTTGAGGCGTTGGAACGAGTTCCTGAAGGTTGTCTACAGTTCTGTCAAAGATGGTTGTCTTTTTCTCGGCGCTTTGAGCGGGACTGCCATTGGGAACAGGCACAGAGGGTAGAGAGGATTCATTTCGCTGAGCGACGAAGAAGAGAGTCCCAACGAGGAAACTTACAATCGACGTGAAAGCAAGATTCATCAGCACATTAGTCAAAGCATTGGCATTCTCATCAACAATATAGTTCTGTTTCTGAAACTGTTCCTGAAAAAGACGTTCAGAATTTCGACCTTTAAGGTACTGATTCTGGTAGGAAACCTGCTCAGAATTGCCTCTACCCTCATTGACCGATTTAGGCATTAAATTCTTATCGGTTTTAGGGTGCTTGTACATGAGTGTTGATCGAACTCTTTGTGTCAATCAGGATACCGAGAAAACCCTGATTTTTTTTTAATAAATCGGCAATTACAAGCTAAGGAATTTTTTTTAACTTAGCTGTCTTGTCCTGTAAGAAATACGATATCCGTTAACCTTGCCTGAATCTATCTATCTGGGAATGGATTCTCTCCTCCATCCCAGGATTGAGATCGGAAAACCGAAAGGAAGAAGTCGGTGAAAATCGTCACCAGCTCACAACTGTTAGAAAAAACCTATGTTAAAAAAACGCAAAAAAACCCGTTTTCTGGATGAAAACGGGTTGATGTTATTTGATTTTCTGGAAATCCCGATAATTAACGCAGCAAAACGTTCCAAGTCGCTGGACCAACTACACCATCAGCGTCTAGCTTAAATCTCTGCTGAGCGGCTTGTACAGCCGTTTGAGTCCTTGCATCAAAGACTCCATTCACCGTTCCTTTGAAAAAGCCAAGGGTTCGCAGGCGCTGTTGCAACCTAGTAACGGCTGGACCTTGCGTTCCCAGCCTCAGAACTGGAAAATCGAGCTGTCTGGGCTGCTGTGGGTTCGCCCGTGTCTGAGAGCGAGAGCTAGCAGAAGAGGTTGTACGACGGTTCGTGGAGGTTCTAGCAGCCGCGGCTGGGCGGTTGGGGGCTGGAACATTCACGCTGGGACGGGGAGTTACTGCTGGTCTAGGATTGGCAGCGGTGTTTGTCGTAGTTGGGACGGGAAAAGATGCTGCTCCGGTGGTAGAAATTGCTGAAGCAGAAGCCGCGGGGATAACTAGCGGCGTCACGGCTGCGGTTGATTCCGATGGTGGAGCAACTGGAAATAGACGCCTCCAGGTTTCCGCACCCACAATTCCATCAGGCGCTAAACCAGCGGCTTGCTGAAAACGGGAAACTGCGATCGCGGTATTTTCACCATACACGCCATTGACGTCGCCATTATAGTAACCCAATAGTTTCAGGGCTGCCTGAAGTTCGGATACCTCAGCCCCTTGGCTACCAGGTCGTAACGTTTGCCGGGTGACGGTTGCGGAAGGAAATGTCTGGGCGATTTCTTGGGCATCGCCGGGAATCGCCATCAAAGGCAAAAGTAAAAAGGCAAAAGGTAAAAGAATGATGTTTTTCATTTTCACTTTTTCCTCTTGAGTTTACAAACGCGACCAGAAAAAGTGAAGAAGTTAAAGAAAAAATATTTCATTTTCACTTTTTCTTTTTACTTTTTGCCTTTTTTAATTTTTAATGTCTAATTTTTCCGCTGGTCCAACCAGAGAGACATAAGGTTCGGTGAAATACCGGCAAGCCACTTTTTGGATCAACTCTGGGGTGAGATGGGTAACTTTTTCCTGAAACTCGGTATCAAACTCAATTCCCAGCCCTAAAATTTCGTACCAGCCGAAAACTTGAGCAAGCTGAGCATTGGTTTGTTTGCCGAGAGCGTATTGACCAAGCAACTTGTTTTTGGACGCTTGCAGCTCCTGCTCGGTCAGTTGAGTCGTGCAAAGGCGTTCTACTTCAGTTCGCAAACCTTCATAGGCGATCGCGGTGTTTTCTGGTGCCGTGCCCATATATACCACAAACTGAGAGGTTTCTAGCCGAGTCGGATAAAAAGCTGAGACATCGTAAGCCAATCCCCGCTTCTCGCGCAATTCCACAAACAAGCGGCTAGAAAGACCGTTGCCCAAGTAAGTATTGAGCAGTTTCAGGCAGGCGTAGTCGGTTTCTTGCACAGATGGCGCGACGTAGCCCAGCATCACGATAGATTGCTGCGTATCTTGTGGGGTAGCGCTAGCAGTAGGTTCAGGGGTAATTTGGGGCAGGCTCAGGGTAGGGAGAGGGGTGGTTCCACTCTGCCAATCTCCAAACACTTGATTAACTAAATCAGTGGCGTCTTGAGGAGTCAGGCGACCGGCAATACTGATCACCAGGTTATCGGGACGGAAATAAGTCTGATGGTAGTCCTGGAGATCGGCGCGGCTTAAGCCAGAGACGGTGGCTTCGGTTCCCAGGCTGGAGAATCCGTAGGGATGATTCGGGTACATGGCTTGCCGCAGCTGGTCGAAGGCGATCGTGAATGGCTGTTCCTGCTGGGAGCGAATATCCTGCAAGGCGAGACGCCGTTCCAGTTCCACTTCCGCTTCTGGAAAGCTAGGCGATCGCAATAAGTCCCCTGCCAGTTGCAACATCTCTGGAAAATCTGCGGATACTGTTTTGAGACTCAGCAAAAAATAATCCGCAGCCGCATCTGCACCGAGACTCGCTCCCACTGACTCCACTTGCTCGGCAATTTCCAGGGAAGAAAGGCGATCGGTTCCTTTGGTGAGTACCGTGGATAGCAGGTGAGAAAGTCCCGCTTTTTCTTGGGGTTCCCACCGACCTCCAACCCGTGCAAAAATTCGACCAGCAATAATATCAGCCGCTGGATTTTCCACCGTAATTAATACGATGCCGTTGTCCAAAACACTGCGGTGGATAGTTGGGTTGGCGAGCGATCGCGTCACACTTTGAGTCATTCGTTGTTGAGTCCTTAGTCATTGGTCATCGGCGATCAGTCATCGATCGTGAGTGGTAGGAACAACTTACTACTCACTAATGACGAATGACTCATCACTCCTCTCATCAAGCTAACAAGGTTTGAGGATTGTGACCGCATAGCGGTACGGGGAGAGATACTGCTGCGCCAGTTGCTGAAGTTCTGTGTTCTGAAAAGACTGTATTTTTTCGGGGTAAGTCGTGGCGACTTCAGCCGCCGCAATCGTGTTGTAATACCCATACAATCCCGCTAGCTGGCTGGGTGCTTCTGTGGAAAAAGCATAGTCATTGGACAGTAAGCGTTTACAGCGAGAAAGTTCTCCCTCTGAAACGGGTGTGTTTTGCAACTCGGAGATCGCATCGCCAATGAGTGCCTCTACTCGATCGAGATTCTCTGGCGCGAGGCAGGCATTAATCGTAAACAAACTAGAATCCCGTTGGAGGGAGAAACTACTACTAATGTTCTGGACTAATTGCTGCTGTTCTCGCAAGTTTCTGATCAGTCGGGAAGACCGCCCTTCTGCCAACAGTACCGAGATCAAGTCTAAGCCGTAGGCATTTCGCAACTGCTCTACCCCCGGTCCCACCCATGCCATCATCAAACGAGCTTGTCCTAGCCTGGGTAAGTGGATTTCCTGACGCCGAATTTCTATCATCGGAGGTTCGGCTTCAGCTTCAGCCAGAGGACACTCCAACGGCGGGGCGAAGTGCTGGAATGAGCGATTCACCAGTTCTAGTGCGGGTTCTTTCTCAACTCCCCCAACAATCACGACGGTCATGTTTTCCGGTTGGTAATGGGAGCGATGGAAGCGACGCATCTCTTGGGGCGATCGCTCCATCAAATGGGCTTCTGTTCCTAGGATGGGACGTCCGTAAGGATGGCGCTGGTAAATGCTTTCTGTCAGCGCTTGGAATCCAATAAAGTCGGGATCGTCGTAACTCTGGCGGATTTCCTCTAAAACTACATCGCGTTCCCGGATAAATTCTTCTTCGGGGATCGCCGCGTTTAAGAGAATGTCTGCCAGGGCAGGCAAGGTATTTTCTAAATACTGAGCGGCTGTAACAATAAAGAAATGGGCGTAGTCGTGGCTGGTTGCCGCGTTCGTCATGCCGCCAGTATTTTCAATCACTTGATCAAATACACCGGGCGGTAGTCGGTCGGTGCCTTTGAAAATCATGTGTTCCAGAAAGTGAGCCATGCCCGACCACTCTTCTGTCTCAGCGATCGCTCCCGCCCTCACCCAAACGTCCACCACAACCACTGGTGTCGCTGGGATGTGTTGATAAATCACTGTTAAGCCGTTGTCCAGCTTGAATACCTCAGCTGGAAATTTTGAAGTAGTATTTAAGAGTTGCAACAAACTTTTTATTTTCTAACTCTAGTTAGATGCGATTCAATTATCCTAGCGCCTAACGCTAAAAAATTATCATTTGTCGATCCAAAGTTGGCAGCTTTGCATCCATTATTTAAGAAATACAATCAAATTTTTAAACTTTCAGCTACATAATATACAAAAATCCCCTTCTCTCTTGGACAAGGGGATTTTAATTCTATTAGGTTCACCGCAACGCCGTTTTACCTCAGTTTATGACCTGGATAAACCAGGTGGGCACCGAATGTCTGACTTAAAGTTTCCGGGTACTTGCCCGGTCTACTGCTGTCAGAGCTTTATGGTTCCCGTTAGAACAAGGCAAGATCAAAAAACGTTATTGGCAGTCACCAACGCCGCAGCTTAACCTAAAAATTATTATAGCAAAGGAGCTAGGCTGTCGGGGAGTGGAAGAATCTCATTCAATTAGTTACTCCTAACCCCTACCTTTCAACCTCTCAGTCCTAATCCTCAGTCCTCTGAATACCAGATAGATTCAATCGTTTGGGCGATCGCTTCTGCCTCAGCACGGTTGGCTGTTTCTAGCAAAACGGTGACGTGACCGAGTTTTCGACCGGGACGAGATTCGGTTTTGCCGTACCAGTGGACGTGAGTGTGAGACAACTGAGCTAGCTGTTGCCGTTTGGCAAGATAATCGCTCTGGGAATGCTCGTAACCGAGTAAATTCACCATGACAGCGCCCCCACTTTTGAGATCGGGATTGCCTAAAGGGAGACCGCTGACGGCTCTAAGTTGCTGTTCAAATTGGGACGTTTCGCAGGCATCAAGGGTAAAGTGTCCGGAGTTGTGAGTGCGGGGAGCAATTTCATTCACCAACACTTTCCCCGATGCGGTTAAAAATAGCTCAATGCCGAAGACGCCAACCGCTTGCAGGCTATCGAGAAGCTTATGTGCGATCGCTTTCACCTCTTGTTCCACCGTTGGCGTAATTGCCGCTGGCACCAAGACGCGCCGACACACTTGATCTACCTGCTGAGTTTCTACGACAGGGTAAGTCACCACCTCACCAGCAGCAGAACGAGCCGCAATAATCGCTAATTCTCGCTCAAAAGGCACAAATTCTTCTAACAACACTGGCGCATATTTGAGTCGCTGCCAAGTTGACTCTAGGGCGTGACTATCTTGAATGATGAAGGTGCCTTGACCATCGTAGCCGCCGCGTCGGGCTTTTAGAACGACGGGAAAATCCAGGTTTTGGAGGTTCAGGGGGTGAGTAAATGATTTTGGAAGATTGACTTCCTGATTCCCGGCTTCCCCCTCCAGCGTCGTAAAACTGGGAGTTGGCAAGCCGATATCTTCTAAATAGCAACGCTGATCGTATTTATCTAGCAGCGGCGCTAATACTTCCAGTCCAGGGCGAAAGCAGACGCCTTGCTGGACAAGGGAATCTAAAGCTTCCAGGTTAATAAATTCGTTTTCAAAAGTAATAACATCGCAGCGAGACGCTAACTCGGCTGTAGCGGCAGCATCATCAATAGGGGCAAAAATGATGGAAGATGCGATTGCGCTTCCCGCACGCTTCGCTAACGCAACCGCTGGATCGCGATCGCTAGGCGTCTGTACAACCAATTCAATCCCCAACACCTCTGCTGCACCTGCCATCATCCAGGCTAGCTGTCCGCCCCCAATTACTCCTACACGCTTCATCGACACCCCAAAGACTCACGAGTTGCGATACCAGTTTTAGAATTTACACCAGATGCTTTAATACAGAGTTCATTTATTTGCGCCCCATCTAAAATTGCATCAGTGAAGTCGGCACCAGCGATATTTACACCGTCAAATATAGTACGCAACAGGATACTTTCTACCAAAACGGCATCGCTTAAATCCGCGCCGTTGAGTTTTACCTGATCGACCATTGCATTGGTTAAATCTGCCCCGTGTAAATTGGCATTCGTCATCACCGATGCACTTAAAATCGCCCCTTTTAAGTCCGCACCTTCAAAGTTAGCGAGTTCCATGTTGGCGTTGGAAAACTCAGCCACCTGCAAAATTTGACCGGAGAAATCCTTGGCTTTCAGTTCGGCATTGCTATATGACAAGGGAGGCGGGTAGTATCCTGCTTGTGCTGGGAATGCCCAGATAAAGAGAACGACGGTTAGTAGGAACGCAGCTAGTTTCCGAAAGGTCATAAAAAAGCGTTTTAAAACGCGCTATAGAGTTGGCTATCTTTCAGGTTAGTGTATTGTGGAATCCTTCAGGATGCGAACCAGACTCTTAAAATTTTGTGAGACCACAAAGATTCTGGAATTAGGGGCAATTAGCCCGACTTGAGAGAACAGCCGGTTCCAAAATATCAACTGTCCAGATCCGGGCGAAGGGTAAGCCAGCTTTCCGAAAGGACTTCCGCACAGTTTCAGCATCAGGTGCTTCAAATTCGCAAACGACCTGAGTGCGATCGCGTGCCATCATCGAGCGAATCCAATGAACATTGTGTGCCCGATGACAGGGTATCCCGATCTCAAGATCGTGGTTCCACTTCTCGTCGGTGATCGGTGGCTCAAATATCTTTTGTACGAGGACGCGCACCATATTTTTCTCCTGATTGATTGAGCAATTTAGGTTTTTAAATACAGGACTTACGCACTGAACATTTGAAGCCTAGATACCCCCTAACCCCCCGATAAATTGGCAGGAATTGGAAAAATCCTCCTTTTTAAGGGGGATGCAAGGGGGATTTCTGCATAAGTCTAAGATCCTGCGGTAAGCGATTGATGGCGGTTTGGGCACGAACGCTCAATACGCGAGGGTCAATTTGCTGCTGTAAGCTTTCAAATAGCTCTGCGGCACGCTGATGTTCTCCCAAAGTCAGTTTCCCCCGAATTAATGCAGCCCCAGCTAGGGCAATTTCACTGGGATGATCCACAATTTGCGCGGCATGAAGTGCTTCTTGAGCGCGGGCGATCGCTAATTCAACGCGACCCCTTTCCAGATCCCTCCCTGCTGCAAAGCTCAGGGTATAAGCTAGCATTCGGTTCGCATCGATCTGGCGCAGGGTGGATAATGCTGGCTCAAGTGCTTCTTCAGCACCGATTTCTCCGATAACATAACGGGCGAGCGAACTCAGGGCAACGGCGAATGGCCCTTCGCTGCCTTCACCACTAATTTTTGTGGCAACTGCTGCCAATTCCTCACAATAAGCGATCGCATCTCTCGGATTGCCCGCTTCCAACTCGGTCATTGCCAAATAAGTCAAACAAGCAGACTCTCGCCAGCGATCCTGTTCGGCTTGCGCCATTCGCCATGCTTGTTCCAAAAGAGAACGCGCTGCGGGGAAATCAGCCGCATGACGGCGCACGCATCCCAATCCACAAGGAATATCGATAATTTCTAGCCCAACTCTCGCTGCAAGCGGCTGTGCTTCTAGCAACAGCGCCTCGGCACGGGGCATCTCGCGTTCGGTTTCGGCAAGGCACCAACCGCTGTGAGCCAGCATTCGGGCGGTAGTCGCCGGACTTGCCAATCGTCCTCGTTCCACGGCTTGGAGCGAGTGTTCGCGGACGCCCATGAGGTTTCCGCGATCGTAGTTCAGCACGATTAAGGCTTCTAGAGCGATCGCTTCTTCATCCTTCAAACCAAGGGCGCTAGCTTCGGCAATCAGTTGATGCAGGTTGTTTTCAAGTTGGGAAATTTGATTTCTGCTCACTCCTGCCAGAACATAAACTTTTAGCAGTCCGATGTGAAGCCGAACCCGTAAAGTCTTCTCAAGGTTCTGGCAATGCTGGATTCCCCGTTGAGCCAGTTCTGATGCTTCTGAGTAAGCGAACTGGCGCAAGCAACGTTCGGCGGCTGCTTGGAAAGCTGAGGCTGCTAAGGAATCATGACCCCCCAATGACGCATGATGCGCGACTTCGCTGGCTTTGGCGTTATCAGGGACCGAGAGACGATTCAAAGCCTGGGCAATTTGCAAATGCACCAGGCGGCGACGGGGTTCTGACAACTGGTGATAAGCGACTTTCCGCACAACATCATGAGCAAAGTCATAGCCAGTTTCGTTATTTAATAAAGTTCCTGGATGGATAATCCCCTGCCGCTCCAGTTCTTCCACGGCTAAAAGTAATTTAGAGAGCGGATAGTCGGCAACCCGTGCCACGATTGTCGGATTGAAACTTCGTCCCAATGCAGCTGCCCAAGGTAAAAGTTCTCGCGCCGGTTCGTCGAGTTGCCGCAATCGGTCTTGAATCAAGGCTTCCAGATTGTCGGAGTAAGCCGTGTCATGCTGGGCTAGGGCACGAGCCACTTCTAGAGCGAATAGGGGATTCCCGCCACTATCCACAAAGACGCGGTTGCCATCAACATCGATATTCACCGAGCGAGTCAGCTGAACCACTTGCGCTTGATTTAATAGTGGCAGTGAGATGGTTTGCACCCGCTCCTCCCGCCGTAGCGCTTGCACCAGCTTACACACAGGCACATTATTTGATAACTCGCGTTGACGAGCAGAGAGGGCAAACCGAACGGAGGAATGACCCAGCAGGCGGATTGCATAATGCAGGAGTGCCGTAGATGCCTCGTCCAGCCACTGAATGTCATCCAGGATGATGATGGTTTGTTTGCCATTGCTCGAAAGTTGGGAGAGTAGGTTGACTACCGCATCGAATAGCTGAGAGCGATCGCCCGGATCTCTTCTTCCCTCCATTTCCGGAAATAGGGAACTCAGTTCTGCTGGCAATTGCGATCCTGAATCACGAGCGATCGCCCGCAGTGCATCAATCCAGACTCCATACGGTCGCAGCATTTCCGCCTCAAACCCGCGTCCCCAAACGACGCAACCGTTACTCGTGACAACGGAAGCCAGTTCTTCCAGCAGGCGCGTCTTCCCAATTCCCGATTCGCCAACCAGTAAGAGGATTTCTGAAACGACCATCCGGGTATCGGATGCCATCCAATTACAGATTGTCGCCCATTCCCGCTCTCGCCCGATTAGGGGAGCCAAGAATCGGGGCTGATTCTCTCCCCGGCTCCCAGTTTCCACTGCCCCCAGCGCCTTCAATGCAGCCTTTTGGGCGTCTGTTAATCCGGTGACTCCGGTGATATTCATTCCCTCATAGGGTCGATCTGCCCTTAAGGTTTTTACACACTCACCCGTCTGCACATCCCAAAGCTTAATGGTTTCATCCTGGCTGCCACTCGCGACCCTGCGGCTATCAAGGCTGAAGATTACTGACCAGACTAAATTGGTGTGTCCCTGCAAGGTATGAAGACAAGAACCGTTTTGGACATCCCAAAGCTTTACTGTCTGGTCGCTACTCGCACTGGCAAGGATTTGACCATCTGGACTAAAGGCAACTGACCAAACTCGGCTGGTGTGTCCTGCCAAGGTGCGTCGGCACTCTCCTGTCCGCACGTCCCATAACTTAATACTGTGGTCGCCACTTCCACTCGCCAAGGTTTGACCATCTGGGCTAAAGACAACTGACCAAACCCAATTGGTATGTCCCTGGAATGTCTGAGCGCATTGTCCCGTCTGGACATCCCAAAGTTTCACTGTTTGGTCGTAACTGCCACTCGCCAGAGTATGACCATCCGGGCTAAAAGCGATCGCGCAAACCCAACTGGCGTGTCCCTGCAAGGTGCGTTGGCAAAGCCCTGTGTCAATATTCCAAAGCTTCACCGTCTGATCATCACTACCACTGGCAAGGGTTCGACCATCGGGGCTGAAGGCAACTGACCAAATCCCGCAAGTATGCTCTTGCAAGGTTTGGCGGCAACGTCCGGTGTCAAGATCCCAAAGCTTCACCATTTGGTCGCCACTCCCACTGGCGAGAGTCTGACCGTCTGGGCTAAAGGCAACAGCAGAAACTGAGCTGATGTGACCTTGCAAGGTTTGAACGCATTTCCCCGTACCGAGATCCCACAATTTAACGGTGCGATCGTCGTTCCCACTTGCCAAGATGCGACCATCTGGACTCAACGCCAGCGATCGCACTCGGTTCGCATAACCCTGTAAGGTTCTGCGACATTGACCCGTGGGAGCGTGCCACAGCTTCACAGTATGGTCGCCACTACCGCTTGCCAGGATTTCTCCATCCGGGCTGAATGCCACCGACCGCACCCAATTTTGGTGCCCCCATAATGTTTGGTAGCATTCCCCAGTCCGAACTCGCCACAGCTTCACGCTGCGGTCTTCGCTGCCACTCGCTACCGTTTGACCATCCGGGCTGAAAGAAAGCGATCGCACCCAATTTCCATGCCCTTTGAGGGTTCGGCGGCATTCACCCGTCTTAAAATTCCAAAGTTTAATTGTATGGTCGCTACTACTGCTGGCTAAGGTTTGACCATCCGGGCTAAAGGCGACTGACCAGACTCGCTCAGCGTGTCCTTGTAGTGTTTGATAACATTGACTGGTTTTAAGATCCCACAGCTTGATGATTCGATCGTCGCTGCCAGTCGCCAGGGTTTTTCCGTCGGGGCTAAACGCTACCGACCGTACCCAATTTTCGTGACCCTGAAGCGTTTGGCAGCACTGTCCTGACTGGACATCCCACAACTTGACCGTTCGATCCTCACTCCCGCTGGCTAGGGTTTGACCATCCGGACTAAAAGCGACTGACCAGACTTGGTGGGCGTGTTCTTGCAAAGTCTGGAGGCATTGTCCTGTCTTGAGATCCCACAGTTTAATCGTTTTATCATCGCTACCACTCGCCAGGATATTACCTTGAGGACAAAAAGCGACCGACCAAACCCAATTGGTATGTCCCTGGCAGGTCAGTAAATTTTTCCCATCTGCTACTCTCCACACCCGCACCTCGCGGTTCGTATCGCCGGTTGCCAGAAGTTCTCCGTCTGGACTAAAAGCAACGGCGAGGGCGAAGCTCAAGGGTTCGGTAAACACCGTTTTGGACAGGTCGGCATGAGCAAGATTGACCTGATGTAAATTCACTTCTCGTAAATCAGCCTGCCAGAGGGTGAGATGAGAGAAGTCATAACCTGTTAAGTCTTTTTGCAATTGAACCAGCAGATTGAGGATATTGCCACCTGCATATCCGGGTTGTCGCGACCATTCATTTCGCAGTTTTGAAAGCAGTTGAGTCAGCTGTTGCTCAACGTTGTATTGCCCGTACAGTCGGGTAATTAAAGTGTTTAAAACGGGTTTAACAATTTGTTGAATCTGAATTTCTCGGATATAGTCTTTGCCTTGAGGCTTGAGCAATGCGTGGCTGTGCAGGATGGGAATTGGAAGGGATGTCTGGTTTTCTGCTCCCAATTCTTGAATTTTTTCACAAACTTGGGCAATCAATCGCTCAGTGATGTACTCCATCACGACAGGTTGCTGAGTATAGCTGCCCGACTGCTTTTCAATTAGCGATCGCCAACTGAGAGAACCCAATGCTTCTACTAGGTCTGCACGAGCAACGCTGGGAACGATATCATCTGCCAATTCCGAGAAAGTTGTCCATTCTCGATTAATGGCAAGCCAAAACATAATTGTTTTTTCTAAGGGAGAGCAACGCTGACACTGCTGGTCTAGCAGTCTGTGAATCCCATTAAAAATCGTGGTGTTTTGAGCGAGAAAATCTTGAATCTTGCCATCGAAAACATCTTGAATGGAAGTGGCAACAATCTTTAACGCCAAAGGATTACAGCCGTAGAACTCACACAAATGCTGTTGCTGTGCTTCAGTTCCAATCAATCCTTTTGCTTGAATTAATGCTTGAGCTGCCTCTGGTGAACCGCTTAGTTGCAAGGTTCGCACAGGTAACGGTGAATTCCTATCAACTACGCCTTCTAAGATGCCCACCTCAGTAGGCTTCTCCCGACTGGTCAGCACCAGGCAACTTTGATGGGCAGTTTCTGCGATCGCGCGTAGCAGTTCCTCGTACCCTTCATAGCCATGACGATATTGCCCCGGACAACTCACCTGAAAAAGGGTTTCTGCATTGTCCAAAATTATCAGGCAACGAGAACTCCGCAGCCAATATATCAGTCGTTCAATTCCACCTCCTGTCTCCTGTTGCTCTGATAGAAAAGAGATTAAGTCGTGAAAAAGAGTCTCTAACGTGGGAGCATTCCGTAGCGATCGCCAAATTACACACTCAAACTCTCCTTGGATTTCCTGCGCTAGTTTTGCAGACAAGGCAGTTTTCCCAATTCCACCCATGCCTAATAAGACAACTAGCCGACAGCGATTCTGTAAAATGCACTGCTTGAGCGTGTTTAGCTCCTCTGTCCTTCCGTAAAACAGGGTAACATCGTTGATTTCGCCCCAGTCGCAACGAGGTTGCGGGTCATTTTGAGTGGGTGTATTTAATTCAGAATTTATCTCCAGTAACTCAGAACTCTTGTCTGGACTTCTAATCCCTTCAGCATCTTCATTGATTAAGCGATCGTAGAGATCGCGGGTAATCGGGCTGGGATCGATTCCTAACTCTTCCCGTAAAAGCGTCATGCAGCGGTGGTAGATTCGCAAGGCACTCGCGCGATCGCCATTCAGTGCGTGCAGTTGCATCAAGTCCCCATAAGTTGCTTCGTTGAGCGCGTCAACTTCTAACAACTGCTGGGCATAGCGCATCGCCGTCCGGATATCTCGTTGCTCCTTTAACAGGCGAACCAACCACTCCAATCCTTGGATAAAAATTTGTCGCAGTCGTTCCTGTTCCGGAAAAATCCATTCGTCGTAACAGTTGGGCAGTAAATCCCCCTGATAGAGGGCTACCGCCTGCTCTAACAACGTTCGGACGGTTTTCTGGTCAGCCGCTCGTTCTGCCTCCTCCGCTTGAGCAACCACCCGCTCAAACTCTGCAACATCCAACGTAAAAGGTGCATCTGAGCGCCACTGTAGCGTTTTTGTATCCACTTCAATGAATCGATCCGCGTCCGGCAAAACCCGCCGTAAGTGGTGCAGTTCTCTTCTCAGGTTCGTTCGGGCTTGCTCGTCCGTGGAGTCAGCCCAAAACAGGGAAGCTAGACGCTGACGAGGCTGAGGCGTGCCGCTGTGCAGCACCAGATATGCCAGCAACGATTGCGATCGCTCCCCGCTCACGTCTGTCAGCGGCCTTTCGCCATAAGTTAGGCGAAAGCCACCCAGCAACAATATCTGTAAAGTAGGCAGCATCATATTTTACTCTGCCCGTAGAGGGTAGCCAGTCTATAACCTTTAGCGATTTACTGACAGATGCTAGCGATCGCGGTTAATACTCATCAACTTATAACTGCTATCTGTCACTATTGTTAGAAATAAATTATTAAATTCTAATAACAAGCCATGTGGGGCAGTGTATTGTTAGCCTCCAACTTTTCTGAAACGAAAGGTTCTATAGCAATTCTATTTTAGTCGTGAAGTGCCAGAAATTCAGGCTCCCGGCTTCTTAAAGAAAGGGAGATTCCCGCCTTCTCTAATCATTTAGGGATGCTATAGAGTAAGTCTATGATTCCATCACAGCTCAGAAATTTCCCTGCCAAAATAATAGAGTTTAAGATTAAATAAACATATAAAATACCTAAAAATAGGTCTGTTTTTACCACGGATTGAGTTTTTATTTTATCCTACTGACTGATTGATAATTTTAGTAATCTCACTGACCAACTCAGAGGCTTCGTCTATTAAAGATTGCTCAACATCAACGCTGTAGTTTGGATGATTGATAATTGCCTTTATGACTTCTCCCAAATCAGCATTTCCTTTCCTTGCCCCCAGCCCATTAATCGAGCATTCAATTTGCCTGACACCCCAACTAAGAGCTGCGATTGAGTTCTCCACTGCTAATCCCAAATCATCATGACAGTGGACAGAAATCGTAGCCCGATCGATATTTGACACCCGATTAAAGAGCATATTCAGCAACCCTGAGAATTCTATTGGCGACGATAAACCAAGGCTGTCAGGGATACTGATTGTTTTTGCACCGCTTTTGATGGCTGTTTCAACGGCTTTGCAAAGAAAATCCGGCTGGCTTCGAGGAGCATCAAAAGCACTCCACTCCACATCCCCACAGTAGTTTCTGGCAAGTCCAATAGAATCGTGGATCGCTTCTAAGGTGTGTTCTTCAGCCCACTTTGATTGATGCTTCAAATTAACTTGGGTATAAATGTGAATTCTGCCTTGTAACGCTGGTTTAATTGCTAAAGCAACGTCCATCACTTCATTCAGCTTAGAATTGGCTAATCCGCAAATGGTTGATTGTTTAATTTCCTTGGAGACTAGAAAAATTTCATCAAAGTCTTTCTTAATAGCCCCTGGATATCCCACTTCAATGACATCAACCCGCATCTCCTCTAGAAGCTTGGCAAGCCGGACTTTTTGATGAATATCCATTTTGACACCGGGCGTAAGTTCTCCATCTCGCATGGTGGTGTCGAAGATGATAATTTTTGGTAAAGATGGTTGTGCCATAGTAGGTTTTTCTCTGCATTTTTAGGTAAGCAGTTAGTAATTTTGACCAATCCTTTGCTGCCAATCACTTTTCAATATGCCGTATTGTTCGATGTCTTCAAAGGTTTCTCCTTTCCGTAAATGTTGGCGGAGACATCCCTCATACTGCATCCCCAGTTTTTGCATGACTCGTCCCGAAGCTGGATTGCGCGAAAAGTGAGCCGCATGAATGCGGTGCAATTTAAGCACCTCGAAGCCGTATTGCAGTAGAGCTTTTGCTGCTTCAGTACAGTAGCCTTGTCCCCAGTAGGGCTTTCCAATCCAGTAACTGATCTCCGCATTGTTCTGTTTGGCATTAATCATCAGATTAACCGTCCCACAGAGTTCTCCAGTTTCCTGGAGTGCGATCGCAAAGTAAACTGCTTTGTTTTCCTTAAATGCTGCCGAATGAGCCTTAATCCACGCTTGAGCTATCCCATCTTCGTAAGGATGAGGAATTAGTGTTGTATCAGCAATTTCGCGCTCGCTGGCTAGGCGTTGCACATTCGGAGCATCTGCCAAGGTGAAAGGACGGAGCGTTAACCGTTGTGTTTGCAGCGTGGGTGGTTGTAGCTCTGACTCCGACTCAGCAGAACGAGATCCACCAAACACGGCAAAGCTGTAATGCTTATACCAGCAGTCTACGTTCTGAAAACCGGCTGCTTCCAGCCATTGCAGTTGAGCGTCGAGAGGTGCTAGACGATCGTAGGTCATCCGATGTTGAGCGGCTCGCAGATGCTCGTCTGAGATCCCGCAATCGCGCACGGTATTGAGCCATTGTTGTTGATAAAATTGCTCCAGTTGGGGTGTTCTGCCTAAAACTTGATCGGCGTTGACAAACATCCCTCCAGGTTTGAGCGCATCGTAAATCCGTTGATAAAGATGCTGCTTCTCTGAATCAGACAGATGATGAATCGATAAGCCGGAGATAATCCGGTCATAGGAATCGCTCAAATCTGTCTTAACGTAGTCTCCAATCCATATTTTGGGAGATTTGCCCATCTGCTGGAATCGAGCCTTTGCTTGCTCTAACATCTCAGTCGCGAGATCCAGTAGGGTAAATTCAGCATACGGAAACATTGCCTGAACCATGCCTGAGTAAAGTCCCGTCCCTGCACCTAAATCGAGAACGTTTAGGGATGCTGTGCGGTCAAATGGGATAACCTGAATGGCTGTTTGGTAAAAGTCATCAAAACAGGGAATTAGGGTACGTCGGAGCTTGTCGTACTCAGTTGCTGCTGTGTTAAATGCCTGTTGAATACTCATATCCTTGACGTTTCCTTGGTTGTTACTGATACCATTTCACTTGATATCTGCAATAGATCCGTCTGTTGCCCGCCTCAAAAGCCAGTCCTAGCCAAGGATACAAGCCAATGAGCCAAGCACAATGGTAGCCAGCCGATTAAGCTAATTTTATGGGTCTTAAAACATTTGCAATTTTGATTGTGGCAACGCTGGGGATCTGGGAACCAAAAGGAGCGATCGCATCCTCCCAACCCACTGCCCAGAGGACTTCGGGCGATATGGCGACATCGGCACCCATTGAGGATGCTGCGACTCCATCTGTAACCCAGGTAACGCCAGGATTGGCTCAGACAGCAAATCCCATTCCTGTTGTTGAATATGATGCCAAATACGGTAATTATCTGCCACCGACGATACCGCCAGCGTCCGGAGGGGAGGGCATTCAAACTGCTGCTGAGGTTGCCTCCAGAATTGTCAAAGATGTGCAGATCCGCTTTGTCAATAATAAAGGTGAGTCAGTCGATGACCAGAATCGACCGATACCCAGTCGCACGAAAAAAGATTTTATTATTGGTGAACTGAAACTCAAGCCGGGTGAGGTATTTCGTGAGGATTTGCTTCAGGAAGACTTGCAGCGATTGAGGCGATTAGAGTCTTTTGATGATGTCAATGTTTCTGTGGAGGAAGCCGCCGACGGGGTTAACATCATCTACGACATCCAGGAGAATCGCTTTCCTTCTATCACATTAGGGGGTGGCAATAGCGGCGACATCGGGCTTTATGGTTCGGTAAGCTATCGAGATGCCAATATTAACGGTGTCAACGATCGCTTAGCTGCCAAACTTCAAGTGAGCGGCAAGGATGTCCAGTTTAATACCGAGTTTACCAGCCCTTATCGGGCTGACGAGCCAAACCGCTTGGGGTATAGCGTTAGAGCGTTTCGCAATCGGGATTATTCGCGCACCTTCACCGATGAAATCGAGTTGCCTAATGGGGACAGTACGCGAGAGGGACGATTTGGCGGTGGTGTTGCGGTGTTGCGGTCTTCTAATGGTTGGGATGGATCGTTGGGTTTGAACTACACCCGGATTAGTACCCGCGATGCTGATTTCAATATTGCACGGGTGGATGAATTAGGGAATCCGCTATCTGTCAGCAAAACTGGCATTGATGACTTGGTGACGGTGTCGTTCGGCGTGGCGAGAGATCGACGCGATCGCCGTTCCAATCCGACTCAGGGTTCGCTACTCACCCTCACCACAGAACAATCGATTCCGATTGGATTGGGCAGTATTTTGAGTAACCGAGTGCGAGCAAATTACATCCAATATGTCCCCGTCAGCTGGATAGGTAAGGGTAAGGAAACCGAAAATCCAGAAATGGTGGCTTTAAATTTGCAAACTGGGACGATACTTGGCGAATTTCCTCCGACTGAGGCGTTTAATCTTGGCGGATTCAATTCTGTGCGCGGTTATGGATCTGGTAAAGTCGCTAGCGGTCGCAGTTATGCCTTGGCTTCAATAGAATATCGCTTCCCAATTTTGCAGTGGCTGGGAGGGGTTGTCTTTGCTGACTACGGCTCAGATTTGGGGTCTGGTGACACGGTGCTTGGGCAACCAGCTTTGCGGCGCGGTAAACCGGGGAGTGGTTTTGGTTACGGGTTAGGATTGCGGGTCAAGTCCCCGATTGGTTTAATTCGCAGCGATTTAGGCATTAGCGATCAGGGAGAAGTCCGACTTGAAGTAACCACGGGTCAGCGTTTTTGATGGAAAGGGGATATTTGAGCGATCGCGTTTAATTCACCCTAAAAGAGCGATCGCTTTGTATACTTCTACCAAATACTTGCATCGTCATTCAGAGGATTTTGCCAAGGGTTTCCTAGCGACAAACAAATAGTTTTGACAGACTACAGAGAAAGGATATGCCAAAATGTCGTCTAGAAAATCCCAACTCCATGCCAGCGGTGGGAAATTTGCGATCGCTTTTGGAAATGCGCCCCAGATATTTCTAGGTAGAAAACCAGGTAGTCCTAAAGATGTAAGGATAAGAAGGTAGAGTTACTGCTGTTGTTCGATGTCCAATCCCCATCCTACTTGTCCTGCTTGTGAGTCTACTCATACCGTGAAAAATGGGAAAATTCACAACGGCAAACAGAACTTCAAGTGCCGTGAGTGTGGCAGACAATTTGTGCAAGACCCGCAGAACAAGATCATTGACCAAACTACTAAAACCCTGATTGACAAACTGCTGTTGGAGAAGATTCCGTTAGCTGGAATTGCTAGAGTGACGGGTGTTTCAGAACCCTGGCTCCAGAGCTATGTCAATGGGAAATACGAAGCGATTCCCCGACAAGTCGAGGTATCGGCTAAAAAAAGGGGCGCTTGACGATTCAATGCGACGAGATGTGGTCATTTGTGGCTAATAAGGGCAACAAGCAATGGATTTGGTTAGCATTAGATGTCAATACCCGAGAAATTGTCGGCGTGTACGTCGGTGATCGCTCTCGTGAGGGTGCCCAAGGATTATGGGACAGCTTGCCAGGGGTGTATCGACAGTGTGCCGTCTCCTATACCGATTTCTGGTCTGCCTACAATGAGGTTTTCCCCAGCCAACGACATTGCTAGTGTGGGCAAGGACAGTGGTCAAACAAGCTTAATTGAGCGCTTCAATTGCACCTTACGGCAGCGAGTATCCCGGTTAGTGAGAAAGACGTTGTCGTTTTCCAAGAAGTTAGAGAATCATGTTGGTGCAGTGTGGCACTTTGTCCACTACTACAATGCATCCTTACATCTTTAGGACTACCGAAAACCATAACGCTGGACTTCTAGAACCTCAAATCCGGTTTCTTGGCAAAGCGTTTTGATTGACTGGCGAGTATAACGATATTGATGATGGTATTTGTGGGGCAAGCGGGAAGCGATCGCTTCAATCAGACTAAACTGATTCGGGAAATGGTAACAGATAAAAACGCCACCTGGTTGGAGCAAGCGGAATATTTCCCGTAAGCTGGTAATTTCATTTCCTCCAGTCTCTCTGACATGCTCTAAAACCCCTACAGAGACAATTGCCTTGAATTTATTATCTGGATAGGGAATGGCTGTTGGATCTTCAGCACTCCCTTTTCTAAATTCATAAGTTGAGCTGTTAAGAGTTTCCCGAACACAAAAGTCCTCAAAGGCAAATCCAAAGGTTTTATAGCCAGCCTTTACTAAAAAGTAAGAAAAATGACCGTTCCCACAACCCCAATCTAATACTTCATTTCCGGTTGGAACATATTTAAAAAAAATTCTATATAGCCGAAGATATTGATTAGCGCTAACTAAGCTTCTAAATTGCCACAAACTACAATTGCTATTTTGCTCTTGAATCTTTATTAGCTGATGGGTGACGTTATTAATGTTTAAGTTACTCACAGTTGCTATTTTATTAGACATTTTATATAAAATACTTTGCTATTTTAAGCTACATTTTCCTTGGGAATTTTAGACAATCTTATAAAAAAATCCCCTACCCGAAGGCAGGGGATTTTATTTTAATTACCTAAAATGCATCGATTCAGCGAACTACAGGAGATCAACCAAATTTACCAGCAGTGGAGGCAATCAGGAAGGCAGCGTAGGTCAAGACATAGCCGACTGCAAAGTGAGCTAGACCAACCACACGACCTTGGACGATGGACATAGCAACCGGCTTGTCCTTCCAGCGAACGAGGTTCGCCAGAGGAGTGCGCTCGTGTGCCCAGACAAGGGTTTCGATCAACTCTTGCCAGTAACCACGCCAAGAGATCAGGAACATGAAGCCAGTCGCCCAAACTAGGTGTCCGAACAGGAACATCCAGTCCCAAACCGCCAGGTTATTCATGCCGTAGGGGTTATACCCATTGATCAGCTGAGCGGAGTACAGCCAGAGGTAGTCGCGCAGCCAGCCCATGAGGTAAGTAGAAGACTCATTGAACTGAGCCACGTTGCCTTGCCAAATCCCCAGATGCTTCCAGTGCCAGTAGAAGGTTACCCAACCAATGGTATTCAGCATCCAGAACGCAGCGAGGTAGAAGGAATCCCAAGCAGAGAGTTCGCAAGTACCGCCACGACCGGGGCCGTCGCAAGGGAAGGCGTAGCCGAAGTCCTTTTTATCGGGCATCAGCTTGGAGCCACGAGCATCCAACGCACCCTTGACCAAAACCAGGGTGGTGGTGTGGATGGCGAGGGCGAATGCATGGTGAACCAAGAAATCGCCAGGGCCAATTGTCAAGAACAGAGAGTTGGTGGTGTTGTTGATAGCATCGAGCCAACCGGGAAGCCAAGGCCCACCAGCCATCGAGGCAACGCTATCAGGATTAGACAGGAGAGTATCTAAGCCGTATAGGACTTTTCCGTGAGAAGCCTGAATGAACTGGGCAAATACTGGCTCAATCAGAATCTGCTTTTCGGGAGTCCCGAAGGCAACCACAACATCGTTGTGGACGTACAGACCTAGGGTGTGGAAGCCCAGGAATAGGGAAACCCAGCTCAGGTGCGAGATGATCGCTTCTTTGTGCTGGAGTACCCGATCGAGGACGTTACCTCTGTTCTGTTCTGGGTCGTAGTCCCGCACCCAGAAGATACCTGCGTGGGCAAATGCTCCCAGCATCAGGAAACCAGCAATGTACTGGTGGTGTGTGTAGAGCGCTGCTTGAGTTGTGAAGTCCTTCCCGATGAAAGCATAGGGAGGCATCGCATACATGTGCTGCGCTACCAGGGAAGTAGCAGTTCCCAGCGCTGCCAGGTGTATAGACAACTGGAAGTGTAGAGAATTGTTATAGGTGTCGTACAACCCTTGGTGAGGCAGGTTGAATTGCCCTTCAGTCTTGGTGCCAAAGAAGTTTTTGGCGTTCAGCATATCTCTGATGCTGTGACCAATCCCAAAGTTAGTCCGGTACATGTGACCGGCGATGATGAAGATGACTGCGATCGCCAAGTGGTGATGAGCCATATCCGTCAGCCACAGCGATTGTGTCTGGGGATGGAAGCCACCCAAGAACGTTAGAATCGCTGTTCCAGCACCTTGAGAGGTACCGAATACATGATTAGCAGCCTCTGGGTTCTCAGCGTAGACACCCCAGTTGCCGGTGAAGAACGGTCCCAAGCCTGCGGGGTGAGGCAGCGTTGTTAGGAAGTTATCCCAACCTACGTGCTGACCGCGAGATTCGGGAATCGCAACGTGAATCAAGTGACCTGCCCAAGCCAAGGAGCTAACGCCAAACAGACCTGCCAGGTGGTGGTTCAGCCGAGGCTCGGCACTCTTGAACCAAGAAAGGCTAGGACTGAACTTGGGCTGTAGGTGCAGCCAGCCTGCAAACAAGAAGATTGCAGACAGGACAATCAGGAACACTGCACCTTGATACAGGTCATTGTTTGACCGCATACCGATGGTGTACCACCAGTGGTAGACACCTGAGTAGGCAATATTCACTGGAAAGGTCGCACCACCTTGGGTAAAGGCATCTACTGCCGGTTGACCAAAGTGGGGGTCCCAAATCGCATGCGCGATGGGACGGACATTCAACGGATCTTTAATCCACTGTTCAAAATTACCTTGCCAGGCGACGTGGAACAGGAGGCTAGAGGCCCACAAGAAGATAATTGCCACATGACCGAAGTGAGTAGCGAAAATCTTTTGATAAAGATTTTCTTCTGTCATCCCATCATGGCTTTCAAAGTCGTGAGCCGTTGCAATCCCGTACCAGATCCGACGTGTAGTCGGGTCCTGAGCGAGGTCTTGGCTAAATTTGGGGAATTTTGTCGCCATAGTCTCCTCAATTATCAGTGCTGAGTGCTGAGGAGTGAGAGCATCTTACTCTTTACTCAGCACTCGTTACTCAGGCTTAAATCATCCTATTGAAAGGATTCGCGCCTCGAAGAACGCCCATATCGTGACGATCGCTCCCAGGAGGAAGTGAGCAACCCCAACAGCCCGACCCTGAATGATGCTCAGAGCGCGAGGCTGAATAGAAGGGGCAACTTTTAACTTATTGTGAGCCCAAACAATCGACTCAATCAACTCCTGCCAGTAGCCACGACCGCTGAATAGGAACATCAGGCTGAATGCCCACACAAAGTGAGCGCCCAGGAACAGCAGACCGTAGGCTGAGAGGGCTGTACCGTATGACTGAATCACTTGAGCAGCTTGTGCCCATTGAAAATCACGCAACCAGCCATTGATAGTGATGGCACTCATCGCAAAGTTACCTGCGGTGATATGGTCCACCGTGCCATCAGCGTTGACTGTGCCCCACACATCGGATTGCATTTTCCAGCTGAAGTGGTAAACCGCGATCGCAATAGTGTTGAACATCCAGAACAGACCCAAGAACACGTGGTCCCAACCAGAAACTTGGCAGGTACCGCCACGACCGGGGCCGTCACAAGGGAAGCGGAAGCCCAAATTCATCTTGTCTGGAATCAGACGAGAGCTACGGGCAAACAGGAAGCCTTTCAGCAGAATCAGAACAGTGACGTGAATTTGGAAAGCGTGAATATGGTGGATCATGAAGTCCGCCGTACCCAGCGCGATTGGCATCATCGCTACTTTGCCGCCTACAGCAACGATACCGCCGCCGAAGGCATAACTTACTGGTTCTAGCTGGTTAGGTGCTGTGCCGCCAGGAGCCAGAGTGTGCAGGTTTTGCACCCACTGAGCAAACACCGGCTGCAACTGAATCGCCGTATCCGAGAACATATCTTGGGGGCGACCCAAAGCACTCATCGTGTCGTTGTGGATGTACAAGCCAAAGCTGTGGAAGCCTAGGAAGATACAAACCCAGTTGAGGTGGGAAATAATTGCATCCCGGTGACGAATCACTCTATCCAGGACGTTGTTCTGGTTCACCACTGGATCGTAATCCCGCACCATGAAAATGGTAGCGTGAGCTGCTCCGCCAACGATCAAGAATGCCCCAATCCACATGTGGTGAGTGAATATGGACAACTGAGTAGCGTAGTCAGTGGCAAGGTACGGATACGGAGGCATCGCGTACATATGGTGAGCCACGATGATGGTCACAGAACCCAGCATGGCAAGGTTGGTTCCCAACTGCGCGTGCCAGGATGTGGTCATGTTTTCATAGAGACCCTTATGACCGTCACCTGTAAAGGGACCTTTGTGGTTCTCTAGAATTTCCCTAATGCTGTGACCAATCCCCCAGTTCGTCCGATACATATGACCGGCGATCAGGAAGAGTACTGCCAAAGCTAGGTGATGGTGTGCCGTATCTGACAGCCACAATCCACCCGTCTGGGGATTTAAACCGCCTTTGAATGTTAGGAAGTCAGCATACTGACCCCAATTCAAAGTCCAGAATGGTGTCAACCCTTGGTTGAAGCTGGGATACAGTTGGGCCATCAAGTCACGGTTCAAGATGAACTCGTGAGGGAGCGGAATATCTTTGATGGCGACTCCCGCATCCAGGAGCTTGTTGGTGGGCAATGCCACGTGGATTTGGTGAGCAGCCCAAGACAAGCACCCCAGACCCAGCAATCCAGCTAGGTGGTGGTTTAGCATTGACTCCACATTCTGGAACCATTCCAGTTTAGGAGCCCGCTTGTGATAGTGGAACCAGCCAGCAAACAGCATCAGAGCTGCTGCTACCAAGCCACCGATGGCAGTGCAGTACAGCTGGAATGTGTTTGTGAAGCCAGCTGCCCGCCAAACCTGGAACAAGCCGGAGGTGATTTGAATCCCGTGGAAGCCACCGCCCACATCGGCATTCAAAATATCTTGACCAACGATAGGCCAAACGACTTGAGCGCTAGGCTTGACGCCTAAAGGATTAGCTAGCCAAGCTTCGTAGTTTGAAAACTTAGCGCCATGAAAATACATACCGCTTAGCCAGATGAAGATCACGGCTAAGTGACCAAAGTGCGCGGCAAAAATTTTCCGAGATACGTCTTCTAAGTCACTGGTATGACTATCGAAATCATGCGAGAGGGCGTGAAGGTTCCAAATCCAGGTGGTGGTTTTTGGTCCTTTAGCAAGGGAGCGGTCGAAATGACCCGGCTGAGACCACTTCTCAAATGAAGTGGGTACTGGATCTTTATCGACAACAACCCTTACTTTTTTCTCCTCTCGCTCCGGAGGACTGATTGTCATGAGGACTCTCCTCTCTCTAGACAAGGAACGAGTTCTGTCCCATTGAAAATTGATTTTAATGGGTAGGAACGCAGGCTGGGAAGAACTGCTTTCCCCAATTTATGGAATACCCGTTTTAAAGGGTTCTCTGAGAGGAAGGGTTGAAAAACCACACCCTCTATCTTTGTAGATAATAGGACTAGGTTTACTGAGTATTTCGAGCCACTTAACAATAATTCAAATTTGGTCAAGTTATTGATGCAACTTAGCTTGCACCTCCATATTTAGTGTTAAAAAGTCAAGAGGGATTAAATTTAGTTAACAAAACGCAACTATCAGCTCATTTAAACTCCGTGTCTTCTGGGTTGTCAAAGGCTGAAATTCACGGCATTTCGAGCGGGGTAGTTGATGCTTTTGGGCTATAGTTCCCTATGGACAGGTCTCGATATTTTGTTTGATGTTGGTCGCGGAAGGAGTAGGAGTGCGTGTTGGGCATGAATCGCCGGTGGAACCCTGTGAGAACGCTAGTTTCGTTGCTGGTGGCAACTGTTTTGGTGGGGAGTTTAGTCGGTTGTGGCGATCGCGCCCTGACGACCCCATCAGGCACCTCCAAGCCCTCATCTTCCCTAGGTGGGCAAATCTCAGAGGTCTCTCCTCCTGAGGTCATTCAACAGCTGCGCCCAGATTTGGAGAGTTTTCAGCCTCAAGTCACCATCCTGAGTCCCCAAACGGATGAAGTTCTTCAAGACACAACAGTAGCAGTGCGACTCCAAGTTCGGGATCTACCCATCTTCAAAGATCCCCAACTCGGTCTCGGCCCCCATTTACACGTCATCCTGGACAACCAGCCTTACAAAGCTGTTTATGACTTAGAACAGCCCCTCGTCTTTGAAGATTTAGCGCCCGGAACCCACACCCTACGGGTTTTTGCCTCCCGTCCCTGGCACGAAAGCTTCAAAAATGAAGGCGCTTACGCTCAAACAACCTTTCACCTTTTCACTAAGACAACGGACAACAACCCCAATCCAGGGCAGCCTCTGTTGACCTATAGCCGCCCCACAGGCAGTTATGGAGCTGAGCCAATTATGCTGGACTTCTACCTGACTAACGCCCCCCTGCATTTAGTCGCCCAGTCCAATCCCGACGATGAAATTGCTGACTGGCGAGTTCGCGTCACCGTAAATGGTCAAAGCTTTGTCATGGACAGATGGCAACCCCTTTACCTCAAAGGGTTTAACTCAGGGAAGAACTGGGTAAAACTGGAATTTCTAGATGAACAAGGAAATCCAGTTACAAACGTCTTCAACAACACCGCGCGGGTAATTACCTACGAACCGAAAGGCAAAGATACCCTTTCTAAATTGGTACGTGGGGAACTGTCAGCGGCTGCTGTTCGCGGGATTGTAAACCCCAACTACACTGGGAAGACGCCAGTGCCGACGGCAGCCCCTGCACCATCGATTACGCCGACCCCCGAACCATTAGAACTTCCTGCCGTTGAAGAAACACCAGCACCGGAGCTGGGTAAAGAAGAACCGACGCCCTCTGAAGTTGAGCCAGCAGCGCCAGCCGAGGCACCCCCAGCGGC
The DNA here is from genome assembly GCF_014698845.1 of Coleofasciculus sp. FACHB-1120. Classification (NCBI taxonomy): domain Bacteria; kingdom Bacillati; phylum Cyanobacteriota; class Cyanophyceae; order Coleofasciculales; family Coleofasciculaceae; genus Coleofasciculus; species Coleofasciculus sp. FACHB-1120. The sequence goes on from NZ_JACJTV010000030.1 coordinate 53,480, forward strand.
AAAACAGTTAGAAAAGCCTCAAGGTGGATTCTTTAATCGCTTCCGGCGTTCCAAGACCCCTGTTAGCCCAGCGCCTGCACTGCCAGTGCCTGAGGCAATTGAGGAGCCTTCTGTGTTACCCACACCAGACAATATTCCTCAACCAGGGACTTTACCAGAGGTAATCGCAAGTCCAGAAGCAAGTCCAGAAGCAATCCCAGAAGTAGAAACGGCTCCATCTACGCCCCCAGTACCTCCAGCAGCAAAACAGTTAGAAAAACCCAAAGGGGGATTCTTCAATCGCTTCCGGCGTCCAGATGCAGGTGTTGGCAATCCGGCACCCAATTTACCGCCCACCCTACCGGAGATAGTCCCATCTCCAATGCCAGAAGAGCCACTTCAGGAAGCACCTCCTCAACCAGAGAGTTCAATACAACCACTGCCCTCGCCTCAGCCGACAACTTCGGTGCTTCCTGAAGTTGTAAAGCAGAAGACTGAACAGACAACCCAATCGGCTCAAGCAAAACCAAAAGTTGATTTCAAGGACGTATTGACGCCTAAATCTGCTGCGGCTCCACCGTTACGGATTATCCAAGCTCCCGCTGAGCCAGATATCCCTAGTCGTTTCTTCCAAAAATCACAACCGGCAACACCGGAACTAGAAGCCCCAACAGAGGAAAATAATGCAGAGAATGCTCAGCTAGGGGAAGCCGTTACGCCTTAAAGACTTCCTAGGAATCAATAAATCGGTCTTAACAATAGATGTAAGGGGCACGGGCTTTGTCCTTGCCCCTAGGAGGGTGGATGAATCTTTTTTCTGAAAGTCCCTTACATAACTTGCCGTTTCACGAATGCGTCTCGATATACCGGCAATTCCCACCGATAACCTTTAACCGAACAGGATTAGCTTTACAACATACTTCGTGAGGAGCGGCTTTGTTCCTGTTGCGGTCAGTAAAAAGGAGACATGATGACGCCCCGTGTTAGAGCGCCAGAATTCCCCCAGAAACAAACCTGGTTAAATACAGACCGTCCCCTTTCCCTGCGGGAATTAAAAGGACGAGTGGTAATTCTTGACTTTTGGACGTATTGCTGTATCAACTGCCTGCACGTACTGCCAAAGTTGAAGTACCTGGAGCAAAAATACAAAGATAGCCTTACGGTGATTGGCGTCCACTCTGCCAAATTTGACAACGAAAAAGAGGTGGAAAACATCCGTCAGGCAGTTCTGCGTTACGACATTGAGCATCCAGTCGTTGTTGATAGCAATTTTGCTATTTGGAGCGAGTATGCCGTCCGTGCCTGGCCCACCTTGATGATGATTGACCCAGAAGGTTACGTCATTGGCTGTGTATCTGGGGAAGGGGATCGGGATGTTGTAGAGGAACTGGTTTTGCAACTGATTCAACAACACCAAGAGCGAGGAACGATTAATTTTCAAGAAATCAGCCTTATTTTAGAAAAACAGCGGCAACCGCTGGTAACGCCGTTGGCTTTTCCCGGTAAAGTGTTAGCGGATGAAGCAAGCGATCGCCTGTTCATCTCTGACTCCGGACATCACCGGATTGCGATCGCTACCCTTTCCGGGAAAGTGATACATATCGTTGGCACTGGCAAACAAGGCTTAACCGATGGCTCCTTTACCGACGCTCAGTTTTTCGCTCCCCAAGGCATGGCACTCGACGCAGAAAATGACATTCTCTATGTTGCCGATACCGAAAATCATGCCCTGCGACAGATTGACCTGAAGAATCAAAAGGTGGAAACAATTGCCGGGACTGGCGAACAAAGCTATCACCTTCGCCCCTACAGGGGTACGGCACGAGAAACACCGCTCAATTCTCCTTGGGATTTAGAAAAAGTAGGAAATCGCTTGTTTATTGCGATGGCGGGACTCCACCAAATCTGGGAAATGCAGATGGAAACCGGCATCATTGGTACCTACGCAGGGATTGGTGCAGAATCATGCGTCGATGGAAATCTTGACGAATCTGCCTTTTCCCAACCCAGCGGCATTACCACCGACGGACAAGAGTTGTACGTTGCCGACAGCGAAATTAGCTCAATCCGTGGCGTCGGATTGGGTGAAAAGGCTCAGGTACGAACAATCTGCGGCAGTGGTGAACTATTTGGGTTTGGGGATATCGATGGTGAAGGCTTTGAGGTTCGGCTCCAGCATTGTTTAGGCATTGAATACGCCCATAATTGCCTCTGGGTTGCTGATAGCTACAACCACAAAATTAAGCGAGTTGACCCAAAGACTGGCATTTGCATCACAGTTTTGGGGGATAGGACGGCAGGGAACCAAGATGGTCAAGGCACCAGCACCCGATTTTATGAGCCATCAGGAGTGAGTGGGATTAGCTCTCATTTATACATTGCCGACACCAATAACCATGCTATCCGTCGTGTCGATGTTGCTACTCTGGAAGTGACAACCTTGAAATTTCCGGGGTTGTGCGCGCCAGACGCCTGTATTCCTACCAGTGATTAAAATAAGAGACAAGACATAAGGATTTTAGATTTTGGATTGTAGAAGACTTATCGCGATCGCGTCTTATCAGTAGCCACTTCCAGCAATTTATTTATGGCGACCTTCAAGTGAAATACTCTTACACGACACTCGCGTGCCTCTACTTCAATAATCTACAGACCCAAGAACCTGTAAGACTCTCTCAATATTGTCCAAATCCCCCACAATCCGCCGCACAGGTTCGGGCCAAACTCTAACAAGGGTGGGTGTAGCAGATATCTGATTTGACTCCGCCTGCTCTGGATGTTTGAAGATGTCAATCACTTTCAAAGTATAAGGATGACCGAGAGACTGCTCCAACAACTGATGCAGACTTTGGAGAGTGTGTTCGGTGGCTCCATTATGACCGGAAACAAACAGGCGCAAGACGTATCCAGGAGTCGAAACTGGGCGGAATGAAGGCTGGAAACCTGTGCGTTCCAAGCGCACAATTAAATCGTGGTTTTCCCAAAGTTGGGGAAATTGGTGACGATAAGTTTCTAATACGATCGGATCGCCTAATTCTGGGGGCCAAGGAGCAACTTGCCAATTGTGCAAGTTGATATTCTGGAAAATCCCATTCAGCAACGCCTGATGCCGTCGCACCGGCAAATAAACCTCAGCCGCAATCCGTAACTCCTGGGTGTAAGGATCGAGCCACCGATCGATCGTCGCAGTATAGGCTGGCACTAAAAAATGGGGAGGTTCTGGTAATCCCAGCATTTCTTGAAATCCAGCACACAGATGCAGGTGCCAGTGGCTCTGCTTATTCGGATCGATGCAATAAATTAAATCTCCCCCTGGCGTAAACAGGGCAATACCTTTAAAGAGCTGGGGAATAGAGAGTGGATTTTGAGTCAAGAAAATATGCCAAAAGAATAAAAAAAAGAAAGAGGAAATTCCTCTTTCTTGCTTAATTAAAAATTAAATATGTAATTTTTACACTCGACCTCGGAGGAACTGAGCCATCTCGTTCGGAGTGGGCGACATTTCCAGAGCAATTTCTTCGGTGATTCGACCCTCATGGTAAAGCTCAAGGAGGGCTTTGTTCATCGTCATCATGCCGTCAAAACCGGAGCCTAGCATGATTCCGGTAATGTCTTCGTACTTACCTTCCTTAATGTAGTCCTTGATTGCTTCAGTATTGATCAGGATGTCATGGAAAGCGGCACGCTTGCCATCGGTCGTTTTGCACAATCCTTGGGAAATGATCGCCACTAGAGATTCAGCGATCGCTATTTTCATCGAATGCTGCTCCTCTGCCGAGTAGAGGTTGAGAACCCGCTCGATCGTTTTCACAGCGCTATTGGTGTGCAGCGTTCCCATTACCAAGTGACCCGTTTGCGCCGCTTTGAGGGCAGTGTTGACGGTTTCTTTATCCCGCATTTCCCCAACTAGAATCAAATCGGGATCTTCCCGCAACGCCGCTTTCAGCGCGTTGTCAAACTTTAACGTGTTCAACCCTACTTCCCGGTGCTTAATCAGCGACTTGCGGCTGGTATGAACAAACTCAATCGGGTCTTCAATCGTGATGATGTGCTTCGCCATCTCCTTATTGATGTAGTCAATCATGGCAGCCATCGTGGTGGATTTACCCGAACCCGTGGGGCCTGTGACCAAAATCAATCCTTTATGGTAATGGCAAATATCCTTGAACACCTCTGGCAACCGCAGCTGCTCCAAAGTCAGGATATCGTTCGGGATCAATCGCATCACCATCGCTGGGCCGCGCATTGAGCCAAACACGTTGATCCGGGCACGAGAGAATTCATACTGCGTAACGCCGTCAAAGTCTAAGCGCTCTTCAAATTCCCGAATCTGAGCGTCAGTCATCACCTCTCGCAACCAGCTCATGAATGTCGCTTCATCCGTCATCGGATAATCGGTCATCTCCATGTCGCCCCGCTTGCGGTAGCGAGGAATTTCACCGACACCCGCATGGATGTCGGAAATTCCGTTTTCATGAGCTTTGACAACAATTTCTTTTAACGTCGGCTGTCCGGGACTCGGGCCAGCTCCTCTTGCAGGCGTTCGAGCCACCACTGTTGTTGCGGTTGCTAACGCTGCCGAGGCAGCTGTGGCAGAGGATCGAACTCCTGTCCCAGCGGCTGGGGGAGGCGCTTTCGGTGGAGGAGGCACAGAAGCTGCCCCTGCATGAGGGGGAGGAGGTGCAGTCATCTGCATTGTTTGCATGGGCTGCTGCTGAGTGGAAACGGTGGCAGCTGCATCCCTAGCCGGAGGTCGCATTCCTGGCGGGGGTGGAGGGGGGACGCGGGGTGGAGGCGGTGGTGACATGGGCGGACGCTGCGGTTCTGTCATCTTTCAACTACCACTGATTGAAAATTTGTAGGAATCGGTACAGAAAAAGCTAAGGATAGACCGCGAATACGTTCTTTTAAGGCACGAAGCGATTCGGTGGAATACTCTACAGCTTTTGTTTGGGGAGCTTTAAAAACTCCTATTCCTAGTTTTCCCAAAACTTTCGGCTCACTAACATTTCACGCCAAAATTCTCTTATCAGCTCAAAACAGCAGCAGCAGCAACCCAGCGGTCGGTTCGCGGTTTGCCTGTAAAAGCTAGATGAGTTGAATTATGAGAATACCTGTCAAAAGTTATAAGATATGTTAAGGATACTGAAAGCGGCTTTGGTTGTTTTCTCGTACCACTGGTTGGGCTACAAAATTGCTCGATTGGTGGAAAAGGCTGAAACCTAAAACCTCTTCAAATCTCTATCTTTTGGATGATGGTCGTTTTCTATGGCAGTCTAATATAGAACATCAAGAAAAAATTCGCATCCATAAATGTTCGGGATTGACTGTAAATTTTGATTAAGAACGGCTCATCTAAAGAAAAGGATTAACTATACTGATTTTCACATTAGTCGATGCCAAGGGATCGATTAAAAGTCATTTTCCACATATAAATTTGTCTTTGACTATCAGGAGAAAGGATCATGCAATTAAGTCAGAATCAAGGTTTGTCAAAAGTTTATTCATTGTCTATGGTCAAGAGCTTTTTGATCTGGACTTTTACGCTAGGGGTTTGCTTGCTGGTGGTGGGTTTCCCCTTAGTTGTTTTGATGGTTACAATTGGTGCTTTATTAGCGATCGCTTTACAATCTGTGCTGCCAGTTAGCGCGGTTTTGTTGGTTGCTGGAGCCTTAATTGGCGGAAATATTTTGGCAGTTGTCGCTGGTGCGGCATTGCTAACCCTAAAGGGTGTAAATCCGCAAGAAGTCCGTTGGTTGCACTGGCTGCATGGTGAAGCCAATCCTCTCCACACCTCTATCTATGCAGCTTGCCCACTAACCTGCGATCTAGATTCTTAAATGACCTGTGAACGCTTTTATTAAGTTAGTCTGTTATCTGCAAGAGTTCTGCGACCCGGCACCTGCCGGGTCTTTTCGTAGGAAAATGGCAAGCGTAGGATGGGAATAATTGGAGATCGCAATGTTATAGGCACGACGCGATCGCCAACGATTCCCATGATTCCCAATTCAGCTAAATTTTCATGCCACCATCTCCTATCAAAGTTTGTATCACACTGGGAACTCGTCCAGAAGCCATTAAGCTAGCAGCTGTTATCCAACAGTTTCAGCGATCGCTAACTTTTCAAACTCACGTAATATTGACGGGTCAGCATCGAGAGATGGTCGAGCAAGTCATGCAGCTATTTGGGCTGAATGCCGACCAAGATTTAGAAATTATGCAACATCAACAAACTCTGACAGATATTACTTGTCGTAGTTTGCGAGGACTAGAAACTGTATTTAAGCAGTTACAGCCTCATTTGGTAATAGTTCAAGGAGATACAACCACAGCCTTTGCAGCAGCTTTGGCAGCGTTTTATCAAAAAATTCCCGTCGGTCATGTAGAAGCAGGATTACGCACCGATGAGCTATTTAATCCTTACCCAGAAGAAGCCAATCGCCGATTAATTTCTCAGCTGACTCAGCTGCATTTTGCCCCCACAACCTTAGCAGTAGAAAATCTGCAACGTTCTGGAGTCACGGGCGAAGTTCACCACACCGGCAATACAGTCATCGATGCTTTATTAACGGTGGCGAAAAGTCAGCCAGAGTGCCCAATTCCCGGCTTGGATTGGAATGGATATCGCACGCTGCTGGCAACAGTCCATCGACGCGAGAACTGGGGGGAACCCCTACGGGAAATTGCGGAAGGGTTTCTCCAAATCTTAGATAAATTCCCGGATACAGCCTTACTGTTGCCGCTCCATCGCAATCCAACTGTGCGAGAACCGCTACAAAAACTTCTCGGTAATCATCCCAGAATTTTCTTAACAGAACCTTTAGATTATGCCGAACTGGTGGGGGCGATTCAACGCTGTTATTTGGTGTTGACTGATTCTGGAGGATTGCAGGAGGAAGCACCAAGTTTGGGGAAGCCGGTATTGGTATTGCGGGAAACCACCGAACGACCAGAGGCGGTAGCAGCGGGAACGGCAAAATTGGTGGGAACGAACCCTAATCAAATTGTGGCGGCGGCAACAGAACTCCTCAGCGATCGCAGCGCTTATCAAACAATGGCAACGGCAATTAATCCATTTGGCGATGGTCGCTCATCTGAGAGAATATTGCAAATTGTTGAGAAATATTTTCAAAGCTGTTAACAAGTCGCGAATTCTTAAGGAAACAAAGCATCGCCCGTGGTGGGGTCAAAGACAAATAACTGATTGAGGTCGAGTTGTACAGAAATGCGATCGCCTGAATGACCCCGCCAATCTGAAGCAGCCTGAATATTGAGCGGCACCCCAGACGCTGGTAAATTCGCCCGAATCAGCGTCTCTCGTCCCAGGGGTTCTACAAGCTTCACCTCAACTATCAAAAGGGAGTGCTGTAGGGGCAAGACTCCATCCCGACAAAATGCTTCTGGTTCCTGTTCATTTTCAGTGTTTAATTTCTCATCTTTATTTGTTATATGCTCTGGGCGAATCCCTAACTCCACGCCTTGCCCTTGTCTGAGTTGTAACTTTTCCTGAAGCGCTGGAGGACAAGATAAAGACTGATTCCCTACCTGAAAAACTTCACCCGTATAAGTCGCGTGGAGAATATTCATCGGTGGATTGCCTAGAAATGTGGCAACCATCAAATTTGCCGGTCGCGCATAAATTGTTTGCGGGTCGCCAATTTGTTGAATCTGACCGCGATTAAGTACCACAATTTGATCGGCTAGAGTCATCGCCTCTACCTGATCGTGGGTAACGTAGATCGTAGTAATTCCCACTTGTTGGTGCAATTGCTTGAGTTCTGCCCTAGTATCGTCTCGCAGCTGGGCATCCAGGTTAGAGAGGGGTTCATCTAATAAAAATACTTGGGGCTGACGAGCGATCGCTCTCCCCAATGCGACCCGTTGCTGCTGTCCTCCTGATAACTGCTTGGGTTTGCGGTCGAGGAGATGGGCGATATCAAGCGATCGCGCGACTGTCTCTACTCGTTCCTGCATCGTTTTCGCATCAGTTCCGCGCATCCGCAGACCAAAAGCCAAATTTTTAGCAACCGTCATGTGCGGGTAGAGGGCGTAGTTTTGGAACACCATCGCCACATCTCTTGCCCTAGCGGGAATCCCATTCATCAAGGTATTCCCAATATAGAGATTGCCGCTACTTTGCGTGTCCAAACCCGCAATTGTCCGCAAAATCGTGGATTTACCACAACCGGAAGGTCCCACCATCACCCAGAACTGCCCATCCGGCACCTCAAAGGAAATATCCTCAATCGCAGTGGCATTATTATATTTTCGGGTAATTCCTTCTAAGCGAACATTTGCCATTGTTGTTAGAGATGAGTCGATTAGCCATTAGTTTATCGCTCAAGGCCTTAGTTTCTTCTCTCTTTTCTTCCTTGCGGCTCTCTAGCGAAGAGAGCGCATCCCTCTCGCGCATCCGCGCCGTTTCGCGAAAGCTAGTGCATCTTTGCGGTTCATCTAAAATAACTAAAAACCACTAATTCTCACAAAGTTGGCGATCGCTTTCTCGGACTTTGGGATTGTTTTCTAGATAGTCTTGCACCCAACTACAACTGCGTGCCAGGAGATTATCGAGGTCCAGATTCCACAACATCACGGTTTTGTCCTTACTGGCAGAAGCTAGAATCTTCCCATCCGGGCTGAAACTCACACTGGTAACGCGATCGCTATGACCTTGGAGCGTTTTAATTAACGTGTCATCCAGTCGCCATAATTGAACCGTATTTTCCCAGGTTGTCGTCGCCAGAATTTGACCATCCGGGCTAAAACTAACGTGAGCAACGCTATCTGTATGCCCTTTCAAAGTTCGATATAAAGAACCATCGCGCCGCCAAAGTTTAACTGTATTGTCATAACTCGCGGATGCGATTAGCTGACTATCCGGACTAAAAGCGACATCCAAAACCCAACCACTATGTCCTGGTAAGGTTTCCAGATATCTTCCCTCAGCAGTCCAGAGTTTCACCGTATGATCGTCGCTGGCAGTCGCCAGTAATTCGCCATCGGGGCTAAAAGCCACTGCATTGACGCGATCGCGGTGCCCAGTTAAAGTTTTAATCAAATTGCCCGAAGTATTCCAAAGCTTCACTGTCTTATCGCGAGAAGCCGAAGCAATCATCTTGGCATCGGGACTAAACGCCACATCCAAAACCCAATCGCTATGCTTATTCGGCTCATTCAGGGGGTTGAGAAGCGTACCCGATCGATTCCAAAGTTTCAGCGTCTTGTCACGAGAAGCAGAAGCAATCAACTGAGAGTCTGGGCTAAAACTCACACTATTTATCCGATCTTTATGCCCATTCAACGTAGCAAGCAAAGCACCGCTTTTGTCCCACAGCTTTACCGAATTATCTTGACTGCTAGAAGCAATCATCTGACCATCGGGACTAAAACTTACATCATAAATATGATCGGTATGTCCCTTTAAGACAGTGCGCGACATATCATTCAGTCGCCAAAATTTGACGGTTTTATCGTAACTGCTAGAAGCAATCGTCTGACCATCGGGGCTAAAACTGACACTTGTAACCCCATCGCTATGCCCCCGAAGGATTTTCAGTAGCTTCCCGTTGCGCTGCCAAAGTCTTACGGTATTGTCATTACTGGCAGAGGCAATCATCTGGCTATTGGGACTAAAACTCACGCCAAATACCCACTCACTGTGCCCCTGAAGAACCCGAATCATTTGCCCAGTACGATAGTTCCAAAGCCTAACTGTTTTATCATCGCTGGCTGACGCTAACAACTGTCCATCTGCACTGAAATCGAGGTTGGTTACTTTGCCAGTGTGTCCCTTGAGAATTTTAAAGGGTTGCTTAAGTGCTGTAGGAGCCATATCCCAGATGGTGATGATTTTGTCGTCACTCGCTGATGCCAAAAATCGACCATCTGGGCTAAAGTTGGCGCTGGTGACTTTCCCGTTGTGCTTCAACGTTTTCAGCCACTTGCCGGTGCGATAGTTCCAGAGCTTTACCGTTCTATCATCGCTTGCCGAAGCGAATACTTGACCATTGGGGCTAAAACTGACGTGATTAACCAAACTACTGTGTGCTTTGTTAATCGTTCTCAGTAAAGTACCGTCTGTTTGCCAGATTTTTATAGTCTTGTCAGAACCCGTCGAAGCTAAGAGGCGACCGTTGGGGCTAAAACTGACACTGGTGACGCTGTCACGATGGCCCTGAGATCCTGTCAGGGTTGTCAGGATCTTGCCATCGCGCCGCCAAAGTTTGACGGTCTTATCGACGCTGGCAGAGGCAATTGTCTGACCGTCGGGGCTAAAGCTCACGCTCCAAACGACATCACGATGTCCTTCCAGGCGATTGCGCTCTTGTACCCCATAGATTGCCTGCTGCATCGCCGTGACGACGCGCATTTGGGTATCGGGTTCTACTCCAACGGAATTATTGAGGCTTTTTCCGGCTCTCAAGGCTTCGATTAAGGCATCAAATTCTTTGTAGGAGACAAAAAGGGTTTCGGAAGAAGCACTCAGAGCAGTCAGTTGAGCATTTGTTTGCGCGATCGCTGCCAGTTTTCTTTGAGCTTCGGCTCGCAGCGCAAATCCCCCGGCAGAAACTGCCAGGATTGTCATCATAATGCCGACGCCAATCGTTCGCAATTGTTGTTTCCGTGCCTGATACAGCTTTTCCTCACTTTGTGCTAATTGGGCTTTCAAGTTCAGATCGGATTTTTGACGAATTCGATCGACTAGATAATCATGAACCAATTGGTAACGGGCTTCTGACCCTTCCCAAATCACAAAAACCAAACCAGATCCTACAAGAATTTCTAAAATTAAGTCTAGTAGGGGCATTTCCCCGCCCACTGCTCTTTCCGCCTCAAGTTGCAATACGGTTGCCAACTCTTGCTTCGTCTTCAGGGGTCGCGTCCCTTTCTCGTTCGTCAATAAGAATAAAACATTCCAAGCCACGGCTTCATTTTGGGTGCCACAATCCCCAATAACTTTTTTCAGAAATCGCTCAACCAGTTCGGCTTTGGGATTAGAACCCAATTGCTGATACTGTTGCATCGTGGTGATTTTGTCTTCTTCTTCCTGCAATTGGGCACCCACTAATTGCAGCTCAATGGGGCGCACCTCTCCTAGTTCTTCAGCCAAATCTTCCACTAACCGATTAATTAACTGCGGCTCTAAATAAAAGAATGGAGAGCGTTCAGTTAAGCTTTTGACAATCTGCCGCGCATCTGGCTTAGAAAAATTCCCCAAGTAGTAGCGAATATCTTGGTTTAAAATGTCATTATTGATTACATCTAAATACTGAAGTCGTTCGCACTCTAGTAAATAATGTAGATAGTCTTCTCGCAAAGACAAAATAACTTTTACAAAAGGAATGTTGAGGCAGTCGCGCAAAAACTCATAAAACTGCCGCCGCGTGGCTGGGTTAGTACAGACAAAAAAGAATTCTTCAAACTGGTCAAAAATCAGAACGGTTAACAGATTGCGATCGCTATTGTGTCGCAACTGTTCTAAGAGGTTGGCAGTGACTAAGGTCGGCGGCACCGCAGGCATTGGCGTTTCTTGGGCGCGATCGCTTTCTTCTAAGATTTCCTGTAAAGATAAAGTTTCTTCACCCATTCTCGCTTCGCTGCTATCTTCTGACTCCTGTACAGACGCAATTGAGACGGGAAGGGTTTGGGCGTCTTCCTCCTCCTCTAAAGGGAGTTCTGACTCCTGGTTTCTAGCTCTGAGTTCCTTCGCTAATTGTCTCGCCAGCGTCCCCACCCAATCTTTATAAACCTCGATAACGACGGGCAAAACATCCCGTGCGCCGATGCTCTTGAGCTGGAGTGCCGGAACTAAACCAGCCGTGATAATTGAGCTTTTACCAACTCCAGAAGGGCCGTGAACCACAATCAGTTTGTAGTCATTGCGGCTGATTCGGTCAATGAGGCGAGTGACATCCTGCTGCCGACCAGAAGCGGCAATTTCCTGGGGAATCGACCCTCCTAGGCGCGCGTCTCCCCCTGTTGCGACGCCTGGGTTCAAAGCCTGCCGATAAGGCTGTAGGCGTCCGGCACCCGTAAAAGAACGGAACCCGTATTGATGCTCCAGGGAACGCTGCTCTTGCTTCAGTTGAAAAGCTTGCAGATAATCGCCCTGATGAAAGTAGTACCTTGTCAAGCTTGAATTGATGGGTAAAGACGCTTGAGCTTAATGCGAGCATCAGCGGTAGTAAATTGCCAATCAATTTTTCGAGAATCTAGATTTCGTTGTTTT